>CAKZUM010000564.1 GCA_937921525.1 uncultured Saprospiraceae bacterium | reverse complement strand
TTAGAACAGAGAGCAGAGAAGAGAGAGTAGAGACGTATTTCGATTAGAAAACAACGAAATTTCGTCATTTTTTTAAACGAAATCTGTCTCTACTCTCTGCTCTCTATTCTCTGCTCTTTAAAATGTCCAGTAGTGTGAAATACTTTAATGTTTGACGTTGATTCTTCTTTTTCCATTGCTGAAAAAGAAGCAAAAAAGCTAGTCCAAAAAAACTCCCTCCGGTCAAACAGTTTTTGGACAGGCCTCCCGCTTAGATGTTGACAGAGCGGAGAGTAGAGACAGATTTCGTTTAAAAAATAACGAAATTTCATAGGTTTTTAAATGAAATCTATCTCTGTTCTCGCTTCTCTGCTCTCTATTCTAATACTTAATTCTTCCACAAAAAAAAGGAGCTAATTCATACGAATTAACTCCTTAAGGAATATTTTTAATTTACTGCGTTAACCTCTAAGCTATCTTAAAGATTACTATTTGATTGCTCTCTGTATTAATCTCTTTTAATGATTTTCTGACTGTACCGTTTTAATAATTTATTTTGAAATTTAATATAGTAAATACCTCCCGGTACGGTACTCATATCTAAGCGGTGTTTTCTAGTGCCGCTATCAATTTCTATACGTTTAATTACTTGCCCAAAACTATTAGCTACCTCTAGGATGGTTGTTTCATTCAAATCTTCTAAGAAATGAACCATCACCTCATCGTAGATAGGATTTGGATACATAGTAACCCGCATATTTTTCTTAGGCATTAACATAGCCATCGCAGTATTAGAAATATGGTAACCCATTTCTGGATGAACCGTTTTGATTCGATAGTAGTTCTCTCCGATCATTGGAGCTTTATCCATATAGTCGTATTGAGTATAGCTTTCAGACATAAACCCTCTTGTAGTTGATATGGTTTGGTACGAAATACCATCTTCACTTCTTTCAATTACGAACGTACTATTTTCCATAGAAACATTACCTGTCCATTTCAATTCTACTTGATTGTCTAGCACCGTCACTAACAGATTTTCTGCATTCGGCGCCTCTCCACAATTTACCATTTCTTTGGCCACTACGTTTGTTTCCCCGGGGTAGTTATTACAACCTTTTCTTCTAGCACATCTTACGAAGTAGGTAGATTGGAAAATAGATTCTGGATCAAAATATTCGTGGTCAGAATTTGGAATTTCTATCCAGTCTGGGTCTTCAGGGGTATAGATAGGCTTATGACTTGTTAGCCATAAGTATTCTATGGCACCCGAACCACCAGTTGGGTAGGTGATATTGAACATTAATTCTGGATCACCATTCGGTAGACAAATTTCTTCATCAGCTCCAGCCGTACCACCTGTTAATACATTATCACAAAAGCCAGATGGGACTAATCCAATATCTAGGTCCAAATAATATTCTCCTGCCTGTACCGTAACCATTTCACTCATTAAACTTATCGGATCAATATCACTATCTAATGCTTCATCATCTCCTGCATCTTGTGGACTAAAGGCTAAATTTAAATGATCTATAACTGTGATTTTATAAGTTCCTGCTGGAACTAAAAATTCATAAATCCCATTATCATCTGTTCTTGTTTCATCTAATAAAATTGCCCCTTCAGCAGTCGTGCCGCTTATTTGTAATAATACCCCTCTTAGCGGCCATTCCGTAGGATCCTGTAAACCATTATTATTTTTATCTTCAAAAACATAATCTCCAATCTTTGCTGGATTATTTAACGTTATCTCACTAGAACAAGTACAGCCAAATCCATCTGTGATTGTAGCTGTATAACTACCTGCATTTAGGCCACTAAGTGTAGCTGTAGTATCTCCCGTATTCCATAGATAGGTATAGGTATTGCCACCTGTCACATTTACGCTAAGTGCGCCTTCTGTGCCATTGGAGGAAGTAATTGGATTGGTTATTTCCAGATTACATTGAGTAATTCCTTGCACTAACACCTCCATAGCTGTAACAACAGAACAGTTATTTTGATCGGAAATAGTTACCGTGTAAACACCAGCTGTTAGATTATTAATAGTTGCGGTATTTGGACTATTAGGAATACTCCATTGGTAGTTCAAAGTACCACTGCCTCCCGATGCTATAACAGATGCCGTTCCTCCTATGTTACAAATAGCAGGACTTACCTCAGTCGTAAACTCAATAAGAGGTGGCTCTAAAATCGTTATGTCCTCTCTAGTAGAACATCCATTAGCATCTGTCACAACGACTTGATAAATACCACCCAATAAACCTGTTAAATGATTTGTTTCTTCTTTTCCATTCCATACGTAAGTGTATGGGGCTTGTCCACCATTTACCTCTGCATGAATTTCTCCTGTCTGATCTCCATTACATAATATGTCTGTTCCCGTCAAGGTCAAGGATAGGGTAGTCGTAGAAGTGATAGATATGGTGTTCGTAGCAGAACATCCATTCGTATCCGTAACTGTAACCGCATAGTCTCCATCCTCTAAATTGGACAAGGTACTGCCTGTATTAATTCCATCCGCCCATGTATAAGTGAACGGTGCGGCACCACCATTAATCGTCAAATTAATGCTACCCGTATTTTGTCCTGCACATTCATTCGGTGTAACTTGTGAGCTTATTTGCAAATCATCTGGCACTTCAATAGTGATGGTTCCAGTACTAGTACAAACGCCATCAGAAACTGTAACAGACACCGGATAACTGCCGGGGAAAGAAGGGATGAATGTTGGCGTGGCACTATTTGCATCGTCAAACACTTCTCCAATAGAGGTCCAAGAAAAAGCAATAGAAGAACCTGTAAGATTCGTAGATAACTGAATAGGCGTATTTCTACAAGTAGTAGTTATCGGTATTATAATAGAGACTAGATCTGGAGTATTTCTGTTTACAACGATGGCATTCGTAGATAGGGCATGGCACTCGCTAATATTATTGATACTATTACCCATAGCTAAATTGCTTAATGGATAAAGAGAACTAATATGCCAAATTTTACAAATCCCACTCGGTACATTTTCAAAATCAAAAGGAGGGCCTACAGGTAAGGCAAGGATATTATCTTCATTATCCGTAATGACCCAAGTAGATTGAGGACCTTGATTTCCCAATAAGCTCACATCGATTTGATCTACTGTACCATCTCCTACACATAGGGTAGTAGGGTCAGCTGTAGATAAAGTTCCGCCAGCAACTTGACAGAGTACGTTACAATTCTCGCCAGCTAATCGATCTATCCGTATACTATTTGAAATAGAAAAGCAGCCAATCAAATCATTAATATTTCCACCTGCCGAGATACTGTCTGTCAAGGTATTATTATAACTAATATGCTGTATGAAACAGATACCTTCCGACACGCCCTCAAAATCAAATACAGAACTATTCGCCACTTCTAAAATGTTTCCATCTTTATCTGTAATCACCCAAGTAGATGCACTTCCATTTTCGTTTGCTAAAGTAACAGTCACGACATCTGGGCGATCATCATCTACACAGAAAGTAGTATTATCAGTTGTAGAAATAGTTCCACCAGTTGGTTGGAATACTTGTATCGCAGTAGTAGCCGTAGCTTGGCAACCATTGTTGTCCTGTACACTTAAGGTAATGGTGTGACTGCCACTTTCCGATGCTGTATAGGTAGGATTAGCGATAGTTGAATTATCAAAAGAACCAGAACTGGCAGACCAAGAATAGCTTGTTGCAGTGCCTTGTATAGTGGTACTTAATCCTATTGATTCTCCCCCGCATACTTGAGATGCAGAGGCTGTAATATTTGCAGATAAATCAGTAGAAGTACCCGTAATACTAGCATCTGCTGTAAGTGAACAACCGCTAGTATTTGTGACTGTTACGGTATAAATTGCTGGTGCTAATTCAGTAGCAGTATCGGTATTGGTGTTGTTACTATCGTTCCATCTATAGGTATATTTATCTTGAGGCCCGTCAACTATTACAGCTGCTTGGCCGTTACTTTCACTACAAGTAGCACCCTGCACATTTACGGAAATGCTAAATCCACTGTCTTTATTTACTGTAGCTTCTACTGATCCTGTACAGCCTGCTGCGTCTGTGACCGTCACATTATAAGTGCCTTCTGCTAATCCTTCCAAGCGATCGCTATTCGGTAAACCATTAATCCATTGATAAGAAAAAGGGCTGACTCCATTAGCTACAGAGATAACTGCTGTACCACTTGGAGCACCAGTACAGGCAGTCCTTGTTGTTTCAGCTGTTACTAATAATCCTCCTGCACTGACCGTAGTCGAGGCAGTGGTAGTACATCCATTGCTGTCCGTAATGGTAGCAGTATAAGCACCCACAGTTAAGTTAATCGCTTGTTGTGTCGTTTGATTGTTGGCATCATTCCATACATAAGTATAGCCCGGTGTACCACCAGAAACAGTAATTGTAGCCGTGCCTGAACTTACAGCGCATGTCTCATCAGATGCGATATTGGCAGTCAGTTGGGCTGGTGCTAAAATCGTTCTATTAATAATGGTAGAACATCCTCCTGCATCCGATACCGTTACTTCATAAGTTCCAGTAGCTAGATTTTGAGCACTTGCATCTGTACTCACTCCACCAGACCAAGTGTAACTATAAGGTGCCGTACCCTGTGATACAGATAATACGATGCTACCATCATTTCCGTTAGAACAGGAGGCATTTGTTGTTTGAGCATTAACTGAAATATTGGTCGCTCCCGATATAGTGGCGACTTCTGTATGGTTACAACCGCTTTGATCTGTGATCGTTACAGAATAGGTTCCTGCTGATAAATTAGTAGGGTTGGTAGTAGATCCGAGATTATTGTCCCAATTAATTACATAAGGAGCCTGTCCACCAGTGATGCTCAAATTAATGCTTCCATCTCCACCTGCACAGGATACATCGGTAGTGGTGATGCTAGTGTTTATATTAGCAGTACCTACAATCTCTCCTGAAATGGTAGTAGAACATCCATTACTATCTGTTACAATTCCAATATAATTGCCAGCTGCCAAATCATTAATAGTGGCAGTATTCCCAAAACGATCTCCCCAGTCATAACTATAAGGGGCAGTACCTCCAGAAACAGTAGCAGTGATACTGCCATCATTGCCCCCGCAGGTGGCATTCGTAATATTGGCAGTTGCTACTAAGCTACTAATCGTAATTGGAATAGTGGCAATCCCTTGACATCCCTCACTATTAGTTACCTCTAGACTGACCACATAGTTACCGCCAGTAGTAGCACTAAAAATAGGTGTAGCACTAGTCGGATTATCTATTGATCCTCCATTGCTCGACCAGCTATAAGAAGCATTGGCGGGGCCATTTGAGGTTAAGGAAACAGTCGTACCAATACAAGCGACACTCGTAGACGGATTAATTGTGACGTCAAATTCACAACATTTTATTTCCTTAGTAACGAAGTTGGTTTCTCCATCGTAGTCACTACAAGGAAATCGTCTAGAACATCTAGCATAGTAGGTAGTTTGGAAAATAGGAAGGGGATCGTATGACAATCCTTTCGCACCTGGGATAATATCCCATTCATTGAAAGGCGCATTCGGATCGCCTGTAGTTTTCATCCATAAAAACTCTAATTGTCCGCTGCCACCACTTGGTGTGGTAACACTAGAAATGAGCCCCGGATCAAAGGAAGGTCTTGCACAGCCCGTTTCGTTTCCTGCAATCGCCCCTCCATCTGTTACATTGTCACAATTAGATTGTGCCTGTAAGAAAAAAGAGCTGCATAGCAAGATTAAAAAGCAGCTAAGTTTAGGTAGGATTTTAGCAAATGCAAAGCTATTGCATAGCAAAATGTGTAAGTGTTTAATACCCATGTTATTTGGTTAAATCCATCGAAAATTTCCATCTTTATAACTCGAAGTCACTTTGATAGTCAGTAGCTATCAGATAGATATTTTCTTTAAAAAGAAATTGAACATAGCAGTACCTCCTCGTAAGGAATGCGTCAAGGACACGTCCCTAAAAGTCAATAACTATATGTCTTGAATGTGATAAGGTTGTTGTTGTGGTAGGATAAGGTTTCTGGAATAGAGTTAACCAGAAGTCCTTTGCTGAAGTTACTTGCAAAAGTTTAGCCAAATATTATATTTTAAAAATAAAATTTTATAAAAGGCGAAAATTCTATGGAATAGATATGGGTTTAGTTTTAAATAAAAATTGCCTTCCTCATTTAAATGAGAAAAGCAATTTAGGACGCTCAAGCTTCCCGTAGCTCAAGCTTCCAGCTTGAGAAAAAAGTATTCAACTCAATACACGAACGTAGCTCAAGCTTCCAGCTTGAGAAAAAAGTATTCAACTCAATATACGAACGTAACTCAAACTTCCAGCTTGAGAAAAAAGTATTCAACTCAATACACGAACGTAGCTCAAGCTTCCAGCTTGAGAAAAAAATAAATCGACTCAAGCTAGAAGCTTGAGCTACGATCCACTAAAAAACAACAGTCCGATTTTGATAAGGCAATACCCGATGCTGCAACTGCGCATAGATAGCTTCAGACAAAACCATTTTTTCTAAATCCTTTCCCATTCGAATCAAATCTTTGATTCGATCTCTATGACTCACCTTTCTCACGCCTTGTGCAATAATAGGCCCTTCATCCAAATCAGCAGTCACAAAATGGCTAGTAGCACCAATAATTTTCACCCCTCTTTGATAGGCGGCATGATACGGTTTTGCCCCTTTAAAGGCAGGTAAAAAAGAGTGGTGGATATTAATGATTTGATTTGGAAAATGACTGACAAAATCGTCCGACAAAATTTGCATATATCTAGCCAACACCGCAAAATCAATATTATGTGATTTTAATAATTCAATCTCCTTCGCTTCCTGCTCGGCCTTAGTCGCTTTTGTAATCGGAATAACATGAAACGGAATCTCAAAACGATCTGCGATATATTTTAAATTTTCATGGTTACTAATAATCAAAGGTACTTCTACCGCCCATTCATTAGACATCACTCGCTGAAGAATATCATAAAAGCAATGGGACATCTTAGATACAAAAATGGCCATTCTCGGCTTTTGATCCGAAAAATGTAATCGCCATTCCATCTTAAAGTGGTTGCCAATCAGAGTGCCAAAATATTCATCAATCTTATCCTTAGGGATTAAGAACTTATCAGTCTCCCATTCCACCCGCATAAAAAATCGCTGATCTACATGATCCACATGTTGCTGAATATCAATAATATTTCCAGCGTTCTTATGTAAAAAATCAGTAATAGCCGCAACGATTCCTTGCTGATCTGGGCAATGAATTAATAATACAGCAGTTGCTGGTTTGTCTATTTTTGTTTTGCTTACTTTTTTGACTGCAGTTTTAGTGGCCATATTTTAATTATAATTTTCTGTTGATTCGTTGTATTAAACACATAGATAGGTGGACTACTATATTACCTACATGTAGAAGTTAGGAATGAAAAAACAATAACAAAGAAATTTACCTCTCACACTTTTACATATAAGACGCAAAATATGGATAGTAGGATCATCATGTATGTAAATACTAACGGAAGAATCTAGTATTGTATACAAAATCCCTGCAAAGATTAATCAAATCCCTTATTTATGCTATTTTTTTTTGAAAAATATTTTGAAATATCATTGCATTCATATACTTTTGCAATCCAATATCGCGGGGTGGAGCAGTTGGTAGCTCGTCGGGCTCATAACCCGAAGGTCACAGGTTCAAGTCCTGTTCCCGCTACAAAGTAAAAGTCCTTGTTAATCAGATGATTAGCAAGGGCTTTTTTTATTTGTGTACGTTTGGTTGCACGGATCAATCCAACAGTTTTTTGACTCTGATGAGTTCAAAATATAAAAACTAATAATGAGTGATTTCTTAAAGACGGCTTTAGAAAAAATTGAAAATATACGTGAATCTACGCTCACAATATATGATGCTCAAACTGTAGAAAATACTGAATATTGGCTTATACTTGAAGAACTAGAAGCGGTACTAAATGATAAGATGACTGGTATTAGTTTTGAAGGTGTTCCAATAAAAACTCGAAGCAAACAGTCAAAACAGGTGATTTGTGATATACTTGGTTACCCGATACCTAAGAGTTTTAAGAAAACAAAACCTCGTTTCCTTTGTCAAAATTTTGATTTGTATAATCAGAAAGCAATCAATCTTCAAATATGGAATGAAGAGGTTGATGTTTTAAGAAGATATGTTTTAGTTATTATCGGTAGGGATGATATTGTTAAAGGAGTTAAAGTACTAAATGGTCAAGGTATTGCTAAATTAGATAAGACTGGCACATTAACAGGAAAGTATCAAGCAAAATTAGACCCATTTCCCAACGGTGCTGAATTGTTTAGTAAATCAGATACTGAAACAATAGCTAAAATAGCTAATAACCAAGTAGTTAATCTGACGACCTCTGCCTATTCACCAATAGATACTCCTAACGTTGAGTCCTTACTATCAATAGACATATTACATTCACTTCTTAAAAATATAGTAGGTAAAACTGTTTCTGATCCTAGTGCTGTAGATGAACGTCTACGTGGCGCAGCTATACATGAAATAGTATGTTCGGCTTTAGGATATAAAGAGTTTAAAGATGCAGGCACATTTCCTGACATTACTCATCAAATACTTGAAATTAAATTACAAACTTCACCTACAATAGACTTAGGTGTAGCTTGTCCTGATGATAAAATTGCTATTGATCTTCCTCTGTTGAATGAAAATATTATTTATCATTATGACGCAAGGTATTTAGTAGTTACAGGAGTAATAGAGAAGGGTATAGTTAGAATAACAGGCTATGTTTTGACAACAGGTACTGACTTTTTTAGTAGGATGAAAAAGTTTGGAGGTATGGTAGTAAACAAGAAGCTCCAAATACCTTTACCGAAATCATTTTGGGATTAGACCAAAAGCGATCAAGGTAGCTTGCTCTAATTCAAGCTGTAAAATTGATATTTCTTCTTTTTTAGCTTTTCGCAGTTTGTATACTATATCTATAATATGTTGAGACTCTTTGAGTTCAGGATTAGGTATAGGGTAATTCTCTACATATTGAGACATATATCTACGCTTGCCCGAATAAAGTTTATTGCAAAAAACAATGTCATGATACCTAGTCATCATCTCAGTGTTTGTTATTCCCTGTATAAGTGCAAGTAACCTTTCTTGTTTTTCATTAAAAGCTGGTATCCAATAGCAGTTCCCATTGACGATTCTTCCTGTATTGTCGTAGAAAAATCTAGCTGTAGAGCTAATATCAGGGAAAACTAACTTACCTAATTTCCAATACGAAGGTTTTTGGGGGACCCATAGCTCATACCATTCTCTTCCTCCATCTATAAGATATTTCCTACTTCTCAATCTTTCCTCATGTTCTTTTAAAAAAGAATAGGCTTTGGGGTAATTTTTAATAGGTAAGACTTCCCGTTTTTCTGAATCCATATTATATGGATAAAGTACTTTTATATTAGTTTTATTACCTAGTGACCATTTTTGTATATTCTTACTTGTAATAAGTTCGTATATTATTTCTTGTTCTAAACAATCAAATTTACCCTTATCTCTAGTATCTAAAAAGACTTCATCTGCTGTGCTTTTTATGCCGACTCTAACCTTGAAATAATTCTTTACGAATCCTTTAGAATTAGAATGTATTGTGTCAACCCATAGTGTCTCATCAGAAGTTAGAAGCGTCCAAGTAGACTCTTTGTCTTTCATAAATTTGATAGTTCCTGAGTCTTTCTTATACGCTACATCATCCACCAGATAATATCCGTCGTTACTTTCCAATAAGTCATAGACAGTATCTTTCTTTTTTCTTTCTCTATCATCACCTGATAAATCCTTGTAAATCTTAGTAAATTTAGTCTTAGTTTTTTTTGGATTTGAGACTCTTCTTGCTATTGTTATAGCTGGTAGTACCGCTGCATCAAAAAGATCTGTATCTCCTAAATCAATAACTTCTATTATCTCATAGTTTTCTTCAAAGTGTTTGCGTACACTAATTCCTGATTTCGTAGATAAGAAACGATTAGATGTTACAACTCCAAGTATACCATTTTCTTTTATTAGTTTTGCTATCTGTACAAGGAAGGCGTAGTAGAGGTCTACTCGCCCTTTTAGCCCAAATTGTTTTGCTAATTTTTGTGCGTACTTTTGACCTAATATCTGAGTACGTACATAAGGAGGGTTAGATATTATAATATCATATTTTTCTTTTTCCTGTTCTTGTGAACCAAATAAACCTCCAATATTTTCTGCAATAGAAAGGAAGTCATCTTGATATACCTCTAAACTTGATTTATATGAACGGAATTTTGTTTCTTTTAAATAATCAGCATTTATATCGTACCCTTTCAATGTGATTAAATTAGGGGTGGGTATCTGTTTATCAATAGCTGACAATAATATTCCATTACCACACGAAGGGTCAGTAATAGTGAGAGGAATATTTTCTTGAAAGTCATAGCTTTCTATAATTTTTTTTGCAATTACATTTGCCATGCCCTCTGGAGTAAAAGTAGCCCCTGTTTCTTTTATTGTAGGTATTTTAATTTCT
>CAKZUM010000563.1 GCA_937921525.1 uncultured Saprospiraceae bacterium | reverse complement strand
AGTCAACGCCTAGATACACGACCTACAAAGATCCAAAAAAATCCGTGTAGCTACGAAGTAGCTCAGCGTTGAATTATGTCTTATAAGCTGCCTAGTTTTTCTTAAGTTGACGACATTCCACTGCAAGTGATCCGATGAATAGATTTGCCGCCCCAACTTTGTTATACACTCTAATGATATAGAAGTTGTTTAAAAACAACTTCATAAAGAATATAGGATGGGAACGTGTTTTATACGTTCAAAATTTAAGCGATTTCTGCTGCTAAGATGCTATCGTTCGGTGTCATTCAGTTAGTAAGAAATGCTACTATTTATTATTATTTAATTCAGTGTTTCTAGATTTGAAACACATCAAAAATTCAAATTGAATTATTATGAAAAAATTTAACTTTTTTTTCGTCTTAAGTCTCTTTCTAATTTTGGTGTCTTTCCAAAATGATAATGCAGACTCTTATGCTATCAACACAGAGTATAGTACCGTAACATGGAAAGGGTTTAAGATTGGAAGTCAGCATTCAGGCAAGGTGGCTATGAAAGAAGGGAACCTGCTAATGGAAGATGGTCAACTAAAAGGGGGCAAATTTGTCATTGATATGTCCACTATTACTTGTGAAGATTTAACAGATGCGGAACAAAACGCAAAGTTAGTGGGTCATTTAAAGTCTGCCGATTTCTTTAATACGGAAGATCATCCAACTGCTACTTATGTTATCAACAAAACAATTCCTTATGGTAGAGAACAAGTAAAAGATCAAGAGTATTTCAAGGAAACTTATAAACTGATAGGCGAATTAACTATTAAAGGAATCACGAAGCCACTAAAGACACAGGTGGATATATACGATTATGAAACTAGTTTGTCAGGTGTAGCTCGATTAAAAATTGATCGGTCTGACTATGATATAAGATATGGCTCTGGATCATTTTTTGATGATCTTGGAGATAAAATTATTTACGATGAAATTCAGCTAGATGTGAATATTTCTGCTGCACCTGTTCAATAGGAGGGGGGAAATCTAGAGGAAGTTTATTGGAGGTTTATAAATCAATCTTTCTTTTAAAAACACGTAGTCTTTATTTTAGATTTTTCTAAAATAAAGACTACCCATCCTTTCTATAAAATCTCTCTTCTCTTAAAATCGCTTAGTACGCAGATTAATAACCGCCAAGAATACATATAGCATAATAATCAAAGAAAAAGCGACTTCTTTGAATAAAATTAAAAAAAGAATAGAGGCTATAACAAAAGTAATACGATTTTCATTTCCCGCCCATTTTAAGTTTTTAAATTTGAAACTAAACATAGGTAACTCTGCAATCAACAAGTAAGAGAGTATTAATATAATAGGATACAAAAACAATGGATTTATCACAAAGTCTCTTAAGCCATAAGAATCATAGTGGTAGATTAGCATTAGGCCAACCGTGAATATAGTACAAGAGGGCGTATTTAATCCAATAAAATTTTCTGTTTGACGAGTATCTAAATTGAATTTGGCTAAACGCAGGGCAGAAAAAACGGTAATAATAAATGCAGGTAAAGCGGCTAGTATTAAATACTGAGGAAATTCTTCAAAGTTTTTGTCTAAACCTCTCACCAATAACATATAACAGATTGCACCAGGCACTACTCCAAAGGAAACCATATCTGCAAGAGAATCTAACTCCTTTCCTAATTCTGATCTAACATCCAATATTCTTGCAGCCATCCCATCAAAATAGTCTGCCCACGCACCAACAAATAGAAAGATAAATGCTTGAAAGAATTGATTATAAAAAATACAAGCTAAGGCACAGCAACCACAGAAGAGGTTGATAGAGGTTATAATATGAGGTATATTTTTTTTCATTATTGGGGTAAAAATATTAAAATTTATTGAAGTAAGTAATGAGTGAAAAATAAGTTCTCCTTTTTTCATAAATCTAATACCAACAACCTTTTTTGCTAATAGCCGTCTTTTTGAAATTCTTCTACCTTTTATAAGGTAGGAAAGTTGTTATTTTATACTAGAAACTTTCAATCCAAATCTAATCATTCCTTACACATCCCACTAGACTTCTAATTTCAGAAGTTAGAACATTAGCCTTATATCTACTACAGTACCCATCATTACAGACTAATTGCTCCATTGGCATAATAGCCGATCTATTACCTATTTCAATTATATAAAATGAAGCTTAGTCCGACCTATACTATTTTGTGGATCATTTTATTCATTAGTAGTCCATTATTGTTGCAGGCACAACCTGCCAATGATTTGTGCGATGCCGCTATACCAATACAAGATCTAAACAACTATTGTTCTGCACAAGGTGCCTTTTCCAATGAGAATGCTACGGCTACGAACTTTGAGGGTGGTGGTGAATTATCCACTAATGGTAAAGATGTTTGGTTTCGTTTCACCGCAGTAGCTAGTCATATTACGATTGGTGTTGTTGGTCGTAGTGATGGAGGAACTTTGAGGCGACCAGAAGTAGAATTATTTTTGGATAATCAATGTGGAGACTCTTTTAATAGTTTAAAAAGTGAATTGGGTAGCTTCAGTAATGTGGCGGAATTAAACAAAGGTGGACTGATTCCTGGTGGTTCTTATTTATTCAGAGTACAAGGACAAGATGGTCGAGAAGGAAATTTTCAATTATGTATTAACAACTACTTCCCACCCGCTAACCCTGGTAGCGACTTGAATGTAGCAGCCATGCTCTGCGATAAGTCTTCTTTTGTAATTGAAAAAATTGAAGGTGGTGGATTAGACGATGATGAAGCGGCAGGTACTTGTCTAGATGCAGGAGGTGGTGGAATCTTTGGGAGTATATTCGGTGGGGCATCTGAACAAAGTTCTACATGGATGACTTGGATTGCAGACAATGATGGTACTTTAGAGTTTACGCTTTATCCTATTAATCCTAGTGATGATTTAGATTTTGTGGTTTTTGAATTACCGAATGGTATTAATGATTCAGATAGTAAAATACCTTTACGCTGTATGGCTACTGCTTGCGAAGGACCAACAGGACTGGATGCCAATTCGAGTGATTTTGAAGAAGACTCAAATTGTGATTTTGGGGAAGATGGTTTTGTTAAAGCAATAGATATGGAAGAGGGGGTAGCCTATGGTTTGTTAATTAATAATTTTTCGGAGTCTGGAAATGGATTTACGATAGAGTTTAGTGGTACAGGGGAATTTCAAGGTCCAGAACCTCAAATAGATGCTTTTATAGATGGGCAATTAATACAAGCACAGTCTATTTGTGCTGGGGAACAGGTAAGTTTTGATGGGACTAATTCTAGTTTTCAATTAGGTGACATCGTTGCTTATGAATGGATTTTTGGAGTAGGGGCAGATCCTGCAACTTCCGACCAAGCCAACCCCGGAGTAATTACTTATAATGAGCCAGGCACTAAGACGGTTGCATTGACGATTAC
>CAKZUM010000562.1 GCA_937921525.1 uncultured Saprospiraceae bacterium | reverse complement strand
ATAAGCAAATTATTGTTTCTTTATTCCTAGGAGCACAGATAAAAAAGAGTGTTGGGATAATCAAGCAGTTTATTAATCTTCCATTATTATTCTTGCAGGTACCCCAACACTTTCATCATGCACCCAGTTAATATCTTTGTTACTTTGATGTTCTATCAAAGTATTCTATCTTGTTCTTTAATGATAGCTCTATATCATCTTAAATGTAATCTTGTCGTCAAGGTCAAAAAACAGGCAATGAATACTTCTTTTCCTTAAATAGCTTTTTAGTGTTTCATAGTGTGCCGCTCTTTTGCGGTCTTATTATTTGCATATCTAATAGTTCAGATTTTCTTTATTGAACATAGATCGACTAGGAGTGATAAGGCCGACTTAAGGCTTTAACTCATCTAATTGAAAGTCCAACTCAGTAGCTCAAGGAGTGGTTGTTCCTCTATGCTTTCATTACTATTATAAATGCTGCTATTTGCAGTTAGGAAAGAAGTATTCTATCGCTGTTTCATAGTGTGAATTCTTACTAATTTGTTTGCAATACTTAAATCATTTGGCAGTAAGCATTAGCTTTTCCTGCCAATTTAAAACTACTTAAATCGGTTACGGTTTATAAAAAAAAGGATAATTACTTGTTTGTGATTTTGATCGCTTCGTAGACCTAAAATACTGAAGTATTTTGCATCTGTCATACGATTATATAAAGGCATTATCTGTAGATAATGACTTGGATCACTAGTTGTGTCAAAAACACATCTAGTATTAAACCAAATTCAATAGTTGGTTATACCAAAATGATATAATGCGATTTTTTTTGAAACGGATACTATAAATTTAGTATCGTTGTAACTGGGTCGGTATCGGGATGGGATGAAGTTCGACAAATACCAATAAGATAATTTGTCAATGTTTTATGTATTATTATTTTTCAAATATGATGCCAAAAAACATTTGCTTTGAAAAAAGAATACAGCTAAAATTTAATCTTTGCTCGACAATAAAAATTGCCGAGCAAGTAGATTTTAAGGAAGAGAAGTTATAGTTTTTGCTATAGCGCAATTTTAGAACTTCTTTTCTTTGAAGTATAGAGTGATTGTCTAATATGACAAAGTGCAACTTCTTATAAAATCTGTATCAATATATTTAATGAACTTATATCTTCTTTATTGTAAATATTATGCCAAATCATAATATGTTCTATCACAAAAAACATAAATTAATTATAATTCTTTGATTATCAATTTTTTAAATAGATTAAATTATTTTAATTTAATTTTATTACTAAAATGCCTAACAATACAGTTATCGACTTCTTATCCAAATTAACTATTCGAATTTCAAAAAAATATCTGTTATATATAATTTTTCATAGGAAAACTCTACTGGATACTTAAAGTATTCCAAACTAAATCTTACTTTTAAGGAAAATATTATTCTAAACACCGTTTAACAATTAAAATACTATTCTTATTTGTCTATGGAATCATCAACAATTATTGGCAGTTTTTATAAATGGGAAAAGCAGTTAGCAAATAAACCCTTTCTTCGACAACCTTTTGGAGATAAATGGGAAACTTATACTTGGGGCGAAGTGGGTCAAACTGCAAGGAAATTAGCAACTGGTTTAAAGTCTTTAGGTTTGCCTGACAAAGCGCATATTGGCTTAGTGTCTAAGAATTGTAGAGAATGGGTCATTGCGGATTTAGCGATCATGATGGCTGGGTATGTATCTGTTCCTTTTTTCCCTACGCTTACTTCGGATCAAATTAATGAGGTTTTACGTTTAGGAGATGTACAGGCATTATTCGTAGGTAAAATGGAAGTATGGGAAGAAATGCAAAAAGGCGTTCCAGAAGATATGCCCGTTATTGCATTCCCACATTATGAGGGTAATTCGAAAGTGAATCGCGGACACCAATGGGACGAATTTATCAATAAATTTGAACCAATGCAGGGAACGACTGAACCCGGAATGGATGATACGTGGACGATTGTCTTTACCTCTGGAACTACTGGCACGCCTAAGGGTGTGGTATTAAAAAATAATATCAATATAGCCACTAGGAAATTAATGGAAGATTCTAATAATCTGAAAATTTCCTTTACTGGAGATAATCGCTTCTTTTCTTTTCTACCATTAAATCATATTGCAGAGCGAGTCATAGTTGAAAGTACCTGTATTAACTATGGTGGCACGATTTCCTTCACAGAATCACTCGATAAATTTGCTAAGAATTTATCAGATACTCGACCAACTATTTTCTTTGCTGTTCCGCGTATATGGACAAAGCTACAAATGGGGGTATTATCTAAAATGCCACAGAGTAAATTAAATACGCTTTTAAAAATTCCTTTTGTAAAAGGAATGGTTAAGAAAAAGATCAAAACAGGCTTGGGCTTAGACCAAGCAAGGATTGTCGTATCTGGTGCAGCCCCTATGACGCAGGAACAAAAAGACTGGTTCCATCGTCTAGGCTTTCCACTAGCAGAGGGATATGGTATGACAGAGAATTGCGCCGTTGCTACCTTCTTGATGGCGGATGAAAATAAGCCAGGTTCTGTTGGAAAAGCGCAACCGGGTTCTGTCATTAAAATAGATTCAGAAACACAAGAAATCTTGTTTAAAGCGCCGTGGAATATGACGGGCTACTATAAATCTCCTGAAAAAACAGCCGAAACACTAAAAGATGGTTGGTTACATACAGGAGATCAAGGCCGCCTAGATGAGGAAGGTTATCTATATATTACAGGTAGAGTTAAGGATACTTTCAAAACAGCAAAAGGGAAATTCATCGTTCCTGCTAAAATAGAAAAGCATTTTGAAACGAATACAGATTTAGAGCAAGTCTGCGTCGTTGGATTGGGTTGTCAACAGCCACTAATCCTAGTTTATCCCTCAGATATTGGCAAGGGCAAATCCCAGTCTGATTTAAAAGCAAGTCTGGAAAGTACGCTCAAAACGGTTAATACAGAATTACCGAATTATCAAAGAGTATCTAATATCATTGTTACGAAAGAGCCTTGGACGGTAGAAAGTGGTTTATTAACGCCTACCTTAAAAGTCAAACGACCTAAGATCAATGATCGTTTTAAGAAGGATTATGTGGCTTGGCAGGAAAGTGGGGAGGCGGTTATCTTTGAGGCTTAAGTGTACAAAAATAAAGAACGCAATAGATCTTTTTTTTTACCACATAGGTACATAGGTCACATAGCATGCAATCTATGTGACCTATGTACCTATGTGGTAAAATTACACCTACTAATATGAACTAATTGTTCTCATCTTGTCGATCGTATTTATCGACTTTCCGTTTACTTTTAAGCGGTATGTATCTATAAGGTCGCTCTTTTACATCCTTAAATAAAGTATCTGCACTTGCTGCAGCACTTAACAAAGACGCTAAAGCAGAATCATCATTTAGTAACTTACCGATCGCTCCATCCCCACTGGTCACCTTTTCCAATAGCACATTTAGCTTTCCTACTGCTTGATCTGCTGAATTCATCGTTTTCTTCAAACTAGTAATCGCTTCATTAGTATTAGCTAGGGTGGCTTCTAATTGTAGATTATTTAATTTGTTGGTCAACGAATCGGTATTCACCAAGATACCTTTGATGTCTTTACTTCGTTGATCTAAACTCCCTGTCAGGGATTGCGCATTTTTCAAAATTCCATCTACTGGTTGCCTAGAATTTAGGACCATTCTATTCAGATTAGCGGTAGACGCTTTCAAATTTTCTAAAACTACTGCAATGTCTCGGATACTTTGAGAAATAGCATCATCCGAATTGGGATCAGACACGTTCGCCTTCAAACTATCCATGATAGGGCCTATTCCCTTTTGTACTTCTTTCAAATATTTATTGACTTCTCCTGTATCTCCTACTACACCTTCTATGACACTTGCTAATCTCCCTTTGATATGATCTCCTGTTTGCGCACAATCTGCACCACTACAAACGGAATCGTATTTCAAATTGAGGACTACCCCCCCCATTAAACTAGCACTAGCAATAACTGCCTCTGCATCTTTAGGTATTCGGTAGTCATCTTCAATATTCATTTCTACTTCGATGGTTTGCAAATCATCTTTAAAATAAATGTCTTTTACGACACCTACTTGCAATCCATTAATGAATATTGGCGTGGAAACGGTAAGAGAACTTACATTGTCATAGGACGCATATAATATAGTAGAATTACTAAGCATATTTAGCCCTTTCAAAAAATTAAAGCCAAATATGAATAACACGATGGCTACTACTGCCAGTATACCAACTTTTGTCTCGTTGCTCATTTTTTAATGATAAATGATAAATATTCAGTAAAAAATAAGAACTCCCCCCGCCCCCCTCTTAAAAGAGGGGGAGACGTCTACGGTTAAAAATTCATTATAGATTTCCAAAACGAAAATTTCAATCGTAGACGTCCCCCTCCCTTTCTAAGGGAGGGATGGGGAGGGTTCTCAACGGGTACTGAACAGTTATAATAAATAGAAGATCTGTTTAAATTAAACCGTATAGTAACGAGGAGATAATAAATGTACGTTCTTGGGTAGCTTATTTTTTTCTTAGTTTTCTCTTGAAAGCGGGAGTATTGTTGATACTATGACCGATCCTGCCTGCGTGCCTTGGCAGGCAGGTTCAAGAGGAAAATAAGAT
>CAKZUM010000561.1 GCA_937921525.1 uncultured Saprospiraceae bacterium | reverse complement strand
GGTTTACCCCTTGTGGAGGCTATGTCTTGTGGCTGTCCAATCATTAGCTCTAATGCGGCTTGCCTACCAGAAATTGCTGGTCCTGCGGGATTATATTTTTCTCCCACCTCAGAGGCACAACTCATCGAACAATTGCGGTTTGTGCTAAATTCTCCAACAAAACAAGAAGAACTGTGTCAGTTGTCTCTTCAACAAGCTACTAATTTTAGTTGGATTAAAACTGCTGAAGAAACATTATCTGTATTTGAACAAATAACGAAATAGGGATCTTGATAGCAGATACTTAAAAAGGAGCTGATATTTGGTTGTAAGAAAAAGATGTCAGCCATTTTTAAAATGTCTGCCATCTACACTACAATAAAATTATTCAACGATAAAAAGTGGATGGAAATTTTAGTCTATTCAAAAACCTTATCTACTTGAAGATCAAATTCTTTTAGGAAATTACTCGTTATTTTGTCTCCAGAAGTTAGCGGACGAGTAGCAGTATAAATTCCTTTCTCATTAGGATGATAAATTAAAATAAATTCGTGTTCTGGATCGACTAGCCAGTATTCAGGAATACCTGCATTTTGATATATGTCTAACTTATCTCGCATTTCTTTTTTTGTATTCCCTGGAGAAAGCACCTCCACTACTACATCTGGGGCACCGACGCATCCCTGCTTGTCCAATTTGGATAAGTCGCAAACTACAGTAACATCTGGCTGAACTACCGTGTCTATTTTATCATGATTTTGTTTATCTGAGGGCAATGGTAATCTTACATCAAAAGGTGCAGAAAAAACTTTGCAAGGTTTATTCTCTAAATTTTTATAAATTTCTGCGGTAATTATCGTTGCTATATTTTGATGACGCATATTCGGGGCAGGTGACATTCTAACAACCCAACCCTTTAATAACTCTACTCTTTCTTCAAATTGCCACGTAAGATAATCTGCGTAAGTATATTTTTTATTAAGATTTAGTTCTTTGAAGGATTTCATATTTTAAAATTTTGGTAGCCGCTAGATGTTCTAGATAATTGAATGTGTAAAGAGTTCAATTATTTACTTATCTGTCTTCCAAAATTAATCATTTTTATTCAAGACTGTATAAAATCTTAAAAGGGAGTTTAATAATAAGATTGTTATAATCAAAAAAGCCCCCCTCCATAAATGGAGAGAGGCCATCCCAAAAACCGATTTAAGTATATATCGTTGAAAATGATGTAAAAAAATAGCGAATAAAATTCGGCAACTTATTACTCATTTATATAGTCAAATCCATTAACTAGTCCTTATATATTTTAACCTGATTATTTATTTGATTAGTCAGCTTATAATCCCTTGAGTATGTTGATAATTACTTACATACTGCTAACTAATCAAGCGTTTGATAGATTCCTCAAAAAACATTATTCGAGCACTATCAAATATATCCCTAAACCAAAAAAGGAGTTAAGATGTGTAGAGCAAAAGCTCTACACATCTAACTTTACTGTATATTAGAAGATTAGTCAATAATGATCATCTTCTTAGTCATTACGTTATCCGCAGATTCTAATTGGTAAGATAATACACCAGTTGCACCCAATTCCTTAGCATTCAAGCTAATTTGGTTGTAACCTTTAGTATAATCACCTGTGATAGCCTTTAATACTTTACCTTGAATATCCATTACCTTCAATGTTGCAGTTCCAGCAGTTGGCAAGTTAAAGCCAATTACAGTCTCTGCATTGAATGGGTTAGGTGTATTCTGCATTAAGTCAAAGTTAGCAGCTGTAGTAGCTGTAAATTCGATAGCAACATCTAATAATTCACCAGCAGTATTATAAGCTTCGGCAGCAGTAACATCTGAAGAAACAGAGATTAATTCACTTAATAAACCATCTGCAGTTGCAGTAAATTCAGTTGTGAACAATACATCTGTAGCAGTTGCTTTACCATTCCAAGAAGTAGCTAATGCACCTCTTACATTGTTGAAGTTAGCAGCCTTAGCCACACCCTCTACAACTTGTGTTAAATCAAGACCAGCATAGTTCATAGTGAACTGGTAACCTTCAACTGATGCAATATCTGCAGCAGTGAAAGAAACACTTACTTGCTCTCCTTTAACTACTGAACGATCTTCTGTAGACAATACTAATGTACCTTTTGCATTTCTTGCCTCAGCAGTAACTAAACTGCTTGCAATAGAACTACCGTTAACATCACCAATCTTAACTGCAACGAAATCAACAGCTAATTGATCAGATGCAATATTGTTAATGCTTACAAACTCATTGAAGTTTTCAGTCAATGGAGATGCACCAAAAGTATGTGCAGCATCCACAAATCTCCAAGATGTATTGTTCGTAAACTCAGTATTGATATTCAAGATTAACTGACGTAACTGTACCATATCAAAAGCAGTGATTGTACCAGACTTATTAATATCTGCTGCAATATACTCGTATGGAGACGTGAAGTTCTGAATATTTAAAATGTGCTTGCTAATCAATACTAAATCAAAAGTAGATACCCCATTTAAATGGTTATCATCTTTCTCAGGTGTTACTGTATAGTCACCACCTGTTGGTACAGTGAATGCGAAAGTACCAGAGTTATCAGTAGTCATCGCAGTTGACATACCACCGTTTACAGATACTTCTACTGTTTCTACATATTCGCCATCAGCATTAGTGATCTTACCCGCTACTGCTTGTGCTTCTTCTGTAGTTACAGTACTACATGCGTTACCGTTATCTTGGATAACGATTGCAGTTTCTACGTAATCACAATTACCTGTTGCATCTATTGCATAGATTCTCACGATCTGAGTACCTACATAATTACAATCGAATACTACGTCTTGACCTAAGCCAGCAACATCTGCACAGCTAGAAGGAGCTTCTCCTTTAGACACGTGCCAGATACCTGTAGTGTAAGTATCACAGTCAACAATTGCACCGATAAAGTCATTCGCCCAAATATCAATCGTACCGTTAGCAGGCATGATTTCTGTTGAAAGCGTTGTATACAACCAAATTGCAGGAGCCTTAGCATCCACAAATGTGATTGAAGTTTCTAAACCGTTAGAGTTACCACAGCCATCACTAGCCCATATTTCTAAGTTGTATGTACCTGGAGCAGCATCAAAAGCAATTGATGGTCCTGTTCCTGTAATCTCACCAGAAGCACCAGTTAAAGTCCATGTGATGTTACCATCTGGAACTCCGAAACCTAAACAATCATCTGCCCATAAAGTAATAACTTTAGGATCTGTACAATCAGTAGTTCCGTCTTTTGTAGCAGAACCATAGATATTAGTATCGATAGGATCTAATGCAATTTCTGGACCTTCTGTAATGTTAGCAGAAATAGTTTGTGTATAAACTATCTGCTGCGCATCTGTGTCACCATTTTCTACCATTGTTACACCTTCAGCGTTTGCATTATAAACAACACCTGGTGTTCCACACTCATTCCAAACTGTATACGTTCTTACTACTTTCACACATGCGTCAGAGCTACCATTAAATACTTGCTCATCAACAGCTACTGATAAACGATCACAGAATCCGATAGCAGTTAAAATATCTTCAGCATCTGCTGCTGATCCAAATGCGCCATCTGCTGCCTCAGAACAAGTAACTGTTCCACTTGCAGGGAAAGTAACTTTCCAGTTAGCAACGTATTCTAATGTAATTACTTGAGTTACAGGAGCAGATTCGTGACCCCATAAATCAGTAGCAACCATTGTTCTAGTAATAGTAGAGTTACCACAACCAGACTCATCAACTTCAATAGACTGGTTTACTGTAATACTGTTACAGCTAGCAACGTCACCACCAATGTTATCTGAACAATTAGCTGTACCAAATAAATCATCTAATTTCGCATTTAAAGCATCGCCAGATAAAGAAGTAATTTCACTGATATGTGCAAAATCACAAGCTACAGTCATATCTGCAGGAGCAGAACATACAGGTGCGATCTTATCTTCTACAACTACGTTACCCCAACAAATGTTAGCGTTACCTGCAGCATCTGTTACTTGTAAGTATACTTTCAATAATTCATGTACATTTTCACAAGTAACTTCAATTGTTTCTTCAAATGGACCATTTTCACTTATAGATATACCCATAGAAGCTATACCACAGTTATCATAACTACCTTCATTGACATCACCCACATGAACTCTACCCCAATCAGATCCTAAAGATATATTGATACGATCATCACATTGTGGTTGTGGTAGTACATCATCTACAACAGATAAAGTCGTTGTATGTATATTATTTGGAATAGGGTTCCAATCCTTATCTACTCCACCTTCAAGGGCAGAAGTTTCATTACCACATGCATCAGTAGCATAGTATCTTACAAAATAATTACCTATTGCAACATTTTCAAAAGTACCACCTTTACCACTCTTTGTCCAAAGCACAGCACCAGGATTACCGTCACTATTAACCGCTAAAATTTCCGTTCTAAAAGAAGTAACCTCACCACATGCATCAGTCCATTCTGGTCCACCAATAGTTGCATCTACAGTACAACTAAAGTGACCTGTACTTCTAATCATCGGTCCATTAGTGCTAACTAAAGTTGGTTCATCTGTATCTATTAACTCAATCGTCTGAGTAGCTGTTGATAAATTTGTTGTACTAGAACACCAATCTAACCAAGACCACGTTCTTATAATTTTCTTTGCATCACCACAAGACACAACCTCTACATCATTAAAATCTGAAATCCAACCACAAGAATTATCTAATAAGAAACCAGATCCTCCTGCAAAAGAACCACTACCAGTAACCACAAAAGATGGTCCTGCACCAGCTGCCTTTGCTGCTAGTAAAGCTGCAGGAGTTGTTTCATCTCCACAGTTTAGCGTAACATTCGGTATAGTAGCACTTATTGCACTAGCAGTAGGTCTTACATTAACAAATATCTGTGGACAAGAAGTTGTAGATACATTACCTAAAGCATCTGTAACTTTAGTCCAATCTCTAACAACAACATTATCTATTATTCCATCAACAGATGCCATAATCGTGAATATACCTGAGCCGGCACTCGTCTCAACGAAATTACTTTCGATAAAATCAGAATTAAAGGCAACCAAAATATCTCTTTCAGCAGTAGTAAACATACCACAGTCTCCAAGAGTGGTTTCTACAAGAGAAGCAGTTACGGGACCATTACAGTCTGTAAATAATGGCTGAGTAGCTTCACCTGGTGCAGCACATAGGTCATAAGTAATCTGTGGACCAGGGCATACTGGTGCTTGTAAATCTTGTAAAGAAATAGATCCTGTACAAACATTACCACAATCATCTCTTAATGTATAAGTATGTGTTCCTTCCGAAAGAGATAATCCAGCAAAAGAACCTGAACCTGTCATTGAAGTATGAGAACTACCATTGATAGTAATAGTCAATGGAAATGCTATAGCCATGTCATCATCACCACTTTCAATTATATCATCAGGAGAAAGATCTGTGCTACAATCATTTCCTAGAGAAATATTTACATGATCATTACAAACCAAGTCGGCAGCATCTGCTATAGAAATAGCACATTCACTAGTACTTAATACATCATTTCCAAGACTAATTGTATAAGTTATA
>CAKZUM010000560.1 GCA_937921525.1 uncultured Saprospiraceae bacterium | reverse complement strand
AAAGGGCGCAATCAATTATTTATCAATCAACAAGATGGTACTTTCATCGAACAAGCAAAAGCGTATGGTTTAGACCATGAAGGTTTCTCTACTCAAGCGGCTTTTTTAGATTATGATTTAGATGGGGATTTAGATATGTATTTATTATGTCATTCTGTTCATTCTAATAGTGGTTTTAGAGATACCAAATTAAGAACGACTTACGATGAAAAAGCAGGAGATAAACTATTCCAAAATCAAGTAGCGGAAGGAAATGGTTTTGTAGAAGTAAGCCAAGAAGCAGGGATTTATAGTGGAAAGTCAGGTTATGGTTTGGGCATAGCCATTAGCGATATAGATCAAAATGGTTGTCCTGATATATATGTCGGAAATGACTTCCATGAAAACGATTTTGTCTATTTGAATAATTGTGATGGCACTTTTAAAGAGCAATCAGAACAGTTATTCGGGCATACTAGTAAATTTTCAATGGGGAATGATTTAGCAGATTTGAATAACGATGGACTATTGGAAGTATTAACGATGGATATGAAACCCGCAAAAGAGGCAATCTATAAAAGTTCTGCGGGTATTGATGCGTACGATATTTATCAATATAAAATCAACTTTGGGTATGCCAATCAGTTACCCAGAAATATGCTGCAGTGGAATAGGGGCAATGGCCATTTTTCTGATATTGGAGAGTTAGCAGGAATAGCTGCAACAGACTGGTCTTGGTCAGGACTAATAGCAGATTTTGATAATGACGGATGGAAGGATATTCATGTTAGTAATGGAATTGTGCGCCGCCCCAATGATTTGGATTATTTAAAATACAGTTCTAATCAACAAATCCAAACAGCGGCATCTGATTTAGAACTAGCGCAAAAAATGCCCGCTGGAAAAGTGAGGAACTACTTTTTTAAAAACAATAAAGATTGGACTTTTTCAGATCAATCAGCTAATTGGGGGATTCCATCTACTTCGTACTCTAATGGCACAGCCTATGCAGATTTAGACGGGGACGGTGATTTGGATTTAGTTGTCAATAACATCAATGACCCTGCCTTTGTTTTTGAAAATAAATCCAACGAATTAACAGGTAATAATTATCTAAGTATTCATTTAAAAGGAGTTGGTAAAAACCCATTTGCTATCGGTGCAAAAGTTAGCCTCTTTGTCAATAACTCACGACTATATCAAGAGTTAAATCCCGTAAAAGGATGGCAGTCATCTGTAGAATATCCCTTACACTTTGGCATAGGAGAGACCACTATTATTGATTCTGTAAAAATTATCTGGCCTATAGGGAAGATTGAATTATTGACGGATGTCGCTATCAATCAACTACTTGTTGTAGAAGAAAGAGCTACCAACGTGTCGGACACCTTCGGAGGTGTCCGACACGTTTCAGGACTAAAAACTAATACAAACAAAAATCTTTCTTTCCAATCCATAAACCCTACTGAGCTTCAACTCCATTTCACGCACCAAGAAAATCGTTTTTTCGATACCAACCGGGAACAGTTAATGCCTTACTTATTATCAACGCAAGGGCCAGCGATAGCGGTAGCGGACGTAAATAATGATGGATTAGAAGATGTTTATTTTGGTGGTGCTAGTAAACAGAGTGGTGCATTATTTCTACAAACACCTCAGCAACAATTTCAAAAACAAGAGCAAGCAATTTTTGTACAAGATGCACTCTCTGAAGATACAGATGCGTTGTTTTTTGATGTAGACCAAGATGGAGATCAAGACCTATATGTGGGTAGCGGAGGCAATGAATTTTATGGACAAAACAAAGCACTCCTCGATCGTTTATATATAAATGATGGAAAAGGAAATTTTGAAAAAAACGATACTGCCCTCCCTGCATTACATAATCAAACAGCCTGTGTGCGCCCTGCTGATTTCGATCAAGATGGAGATATAGATCTATTTATTGGCAGTCGTTCAAAAGCGGTTAATTATGGTATATCTCCCGATAGTTATTTATTAGAAAATGATGGCAAAGGAAACTTCAACAATAGTACCAGTAATTTAGCACCTAGTTTAACAAAAGCAGGAATGATTACAGATGCCACTTGGGTAGATACAGACCAAGATGGCGACTTAGATTTAATATTGGTAGGAGAATGGATGCCTATAAAAATATTAGAAAACATAGATGGTACTTTACAAGAATCAAAAAATAAAATCCCAAATACCAACGGACTTTGGAACAGTATAGCAACTGCTGATTTCGATCAAGATGGAGACGAAGATTTCATTGTTGGCAACTGGGGATTGAATAGTAATCTGCAAGCATCTACAACAGAACCCTTATATCTATACTTAAAAGATTTTGATAAAAATTTAAGTATAGATCCTATATTGACGCATCACAAAGAGGGCCAAGAATACACCTATGCTAGTCTAGACGAACTAAGTCGTCAACTCGTTTATTTAAAAAAACAATATCGACAATACGATGAATTTGCTAATAGCAATTTCAGAGCAGTATTTCCAAAAGAGCAATTAAAAGGGGCAGCTAGATTGGAAGTAAACACCCTTGCCTCTACCTATTTTAAAAATAAAGGCAATGGACAATTTGAAGCTATCGAATTACCACTTCCCGCACAAATATCCCCTATACAAACTATCCTAGCCAAAGACTTCGATAAAGATGGGACTATAGATGTATTACTCGGAGGAAATTTTCACGAAGTGCAGCCTGCTATTGGACGAATGGATGCAAGCTATGGCACTTTTCTAAAAAGTATAGGGGATGGTACTTTTGAAGCAGTCAATAATAAAGATATTGGATTGTGGCTAGAAGGACCAATTAGAGATTTAGAAGAGATAAAAATTGGAACAGCATCATACATCCTTGCAGGAAAAAATAATCAAGAGTTACAGATTATAAATAATTAATAGTTCCCATTTTTGAAGCAGCAAAAGTCTTTTGTCCAGCAACTTCCCGTTGCTGGACAAATTAATGTGGCTTGCATAGAAATTTATCCAGCAACGGGAAGTTGCTGGATAAAACAATATCTAAAATGAAAACTCTTGACCAATAAATAAAATAGATTTTGTAAGTTTGTGATAAAGCATAAAAGCATAAACTATTATTTTTAGAAATGAAGTCGTTTAAGAATGTAGACTGAGATTAGTTGTAAGTGCTTGATTGTTAGGACACAGTCTTTTTTATTTTTCGTAGCCTTAGCTACGGGAAATAAAAAAGGCGAAGTCATTAACAATCAATGACTTGCAAATAATCCAGTTATAC
>CAKZUM010000559.1 GCA_937921525.1 uncultured Saprospiraceae bacterium | reverse complement strand
AGTGCTTGGAAAGTATACTCTTGGAAAATACGTTTATGCTCCGCTGCTTTTTTAAGCGTTGCAATTGTCGTGGTATAATGGTCAAATAATCGTTGTCGAATCGTCAAAGTAGTCCCATCACTCGTCTCAATTGCTCTACCCCCAGCAATACCACCCTGCTCTGTCAACATACCAATCGCTCCCATCACAGAAGGATAACTAGACCCATATCCGGGATAAAAAAAATCGAATGCTTCTCTTGTGAAATAAGAAATCTTATGCTTATCAAAAGCGTGAATATTCGCCATTCCAAAGGTATCAGATAATGCCTCATACTTATCTGGAAGCAACTTATTTCGGGGCGTTGTACCCGGCATTGTAAAGTAATTATTGTTATACCCCTGCTCATGATAATCCACGTGTACCTGCGGCATCCATTTTTGGTATATACCTATATGCCCTTTCGATTCTGGATGTACACACCAAATCCAATCTCTATTTAAATCAAACCAATAATGGTTCGTTCGACCATTCGGCCACGGCGCATAATGTTCCAAATCATGCGGTTCTTTCCCTACCACGGAACGTGCCATTCCATTGTACCAATAGACATAACGATCACGCCCATCTGGATTAATACATGGAAACATGACGAATACCATATTGTCCAATAAGTCGGCAGTGGCTTCATCTTGCGCGGCGGCCAGGCGATAGGCTACTTGCATCGCTGCTTCTGTGGAGGCAGCTTCGTTTCCATGTATATTATAACTGCAACTTACCACTACTGGATTATTATCCATTAAATCTACCGCCGTAGATTCCTTCAATAGCATTGGATTCGATAGCTTTAGATTGTCTTCTCGAATTTCTTCTATTCGATTTTGATTGGCCTTAGAACTAATTACCAAATAGATTAATTCTCTTCCTTCATAGGTTTCGCCATAGCTACCGAGGGTGATATTATCAGAAGCAGCGGCCAATTTTTTGAAGTAATTGACAGCATCTTCATAGATGGTAAAGCGTTCGCCTAATCTATAATTTAAAATATCTTTAGGCGCAGGGATATTGGAGTCATAGGATAACTCTGGTTCAAAAGCAAATCGTTCTTCTATTAACTTTACTTGGGCGATGAGGCTGGTAAAGAACAAAGAACAACACAATAATAGGATGTAGTTTTTCATTTTGTATAATTATGTTTTATCGTTTCTTGACAAATCTAGTAAAAAATTTTGGATCGTCGAGGTTTGTAACCTCGATGCTATACGATTATCATATCGCATCGAAGTTACAAACTTCGACGATCCGCTATAATCAAAAGATTTGTCAAAGAACCAGTTTTATTTAGTCTACTGCTAAGGTAATTTATTAATGAATCATTCCATAACTTTGAGCATGAGTATCAGCCAAGTAACTTCAGAAATGGAAAAAGAATGGATAAGAGGCCTCCAACAAGGAGATGAAAAAGCCTTACAATCCATTTTTAATCAATACTACAAGTATTTATTGGTGTCGGCTTATAATATTGTAGGAGACAATGCAAAGGCGAAAGACTTAGTACAAGACGTTTTTTTTGAAATATGGAAAAAGCGTAGTCAAATAGATATTCAATTTTCATTAAAAGCTTATTTAAGAAAGGCGGTGGTCAATCGAGGTTTAAATTATTTAAAAATGCACCAACGAATAGATTGGGGCGACGACCATTTTGATACACAAGCACCTGACCAAACAGCTTCCCCACATACCTTAGTAGAAACCTCTGATTTGCAGACTGTTATCAACGAAACAATTAATAATCTTCCTCCAAAATGTAAAACCATCTTCACTTTAAGTCGATTTGAAAAAATCGCACATAAAGAAATAGCCCAACAATTAGATATTTCTACTAAAACTATTGAAAATCATATCACTAAAGCTCTTAAATTGATACGTTCAGCAGTGGATAAATATAATGAGTTGGGCATTTTTATCTTATTTTCCTTATTCGTATAGGGGATTAGTCTTTTTGAGTTGTCTGGAGAGTATAACTAATTTTTTATTGGCTAACGCCAATAAAAATTTAAAAATTGAACGCAGATGTGCGGAGACTTTTTCGCAGAAAAAATTGAAAATTAAAACCCTGCATTTCTGTGTCTCTACGTTCAAATCTTTATTGGCACAAGCCAATACTCGCTCCTACATTAAAAAGAAATCCAACGCCTATTAAAAAAACGTTACACTTAAATAATGGATCAAGAAAATTATATCTCCTTACTTCATAAACAGCAACAAGGCACGCTTGATGCAATGGAGCAATCGTTATTAGATCATTGGTTGCAGCAGGCAGAGATTAATAGGGTCTTAGCGAAAAAGATTGAAGAGGAGTGGGCATTAACTAAAAATTACGAACCACCTATTTCCTTTGATTTAGAGGAAGAATTTACCGCCTTACAGCAGCGGATTCAAGCAGATGAAGTAAGCACACCTAAACAAGCGGTTACAGAGGTAGTCCCAATCAATCGCAGTCGTAATTGGTTATCTTGGGCCGCTGCCATTGCTTTAGTCGTAGGTGTAAGTACTTGGTTTATAAACAATCAAACTAGCTCGACACCTCCCTTAACTGCGAATACAGAAATTGGCGAAAAAAAGGAAGTACTATTGGCAGATGGTACTAAAGTCTGGTTAAATGAAAATAGTCAATTGCACTACCCCACTGCTTTTAGGGGGTCGCAAAGAAAAGTACAATTAACAGGAGAAGCGTTTTTTGATGTTAGCAAAGATGCTTCTAAACCGTTCATCATTGAAACTGCATCTTCTGAGGTTAAAGTCTTAGGCACTTCCTTTAATGTTAGAGCGGTAAAAAAGGAAGCCCAAACAGAAGTAGTTGTAAAAACAGGTAAGGTCCAATTAAGTAGTTTAAAAAATAATCAATCCGTTTTACTGGTTGCCAAT
>CAKZUM010000558.1 GCA_937921525.1 uncultured Saprospiraceae bacterium | reverse complement strand
GTGCTTGTATGGATATAGTTTTTAATTGAGAATGAAGAATTGAGAATTGAATTCGTTTGCAAAAAACGATATTTCGTTGTTTGCAAACGAATTTGGTCTCTATTCTCGCTTCTCTGTTCTCTGCTCTAAAAAAAGTTATTTCTTCCACTCCTTCCGACTCTTAAAATACTTCTTATTAACGACTAACAAGCCAAAAGACTCCCCATCTTCTTTCGTCTGTTTTGCATGATGGTCGCCATGTGCCCTAAGAATAGCACGGGAATATTTATTATCTAATTGTCTGAACCATTTGAAGCGTTGGTGGATATAGACATCATGTATCAAAAAGTAAATAAGTCCATAGATAGAAATACCAATTCCAACAAATAATACCCATAAATGAGGAGTCACCGAGCCTATAATATAACAGCTCATACTCGGTAGGGCAAAGACTAGGAAAAAGAGGTCATTTTTTTCAAAAAAACCATCATTCTCATGCGGTTTGTGATGATCTTCATGCCATACCCAAAGAACCCCATGCATGATGTATTTGTGTGCAAACCATGCAACAAACTCCATTGCTGCTACTGTTCCCAAGGTAATTGCGGTGTATAGTAAGATATTCATATTTTGTTTACTTGTTGATCGTGTTTATTGATCGTAAATTTCATTATTCAACAAATGTATAATGAAGTTGTTTAAAATGAAATACCTACCTATCATTTCCAATACTTTTATACTAGTAACTTCTCTCCAAACTTTTCTACTTTATAGCTTCACAAAGTTGATAATTGTCTCTATGCAACAATAGACTTGTTCGGCGACATCTTGATGGGCGATATGTACAAAACTAGATTTTCCACCATCTCACATCATCAGCTATCGTCGAACAAGTCTAATAGGTTACTGTATCTCTGATATTATTGAATAAGAATGGTCAGATCATTTAGAAAATAGCAAATTCTTTATATTTAAAAGATTTGTTAAATATAACAAATATGTATTTTTCTATTAAATAATTTTACTCGATTACTGAATAAAATTAATATTCGTTTATTATTTAAAACATAACTTATTGATTATTAGTTATTTAAAAAATAGTTAATTTCTTTATGATTAATAAAAAATTATTTTATTGATATATTAAGCATTGATGGATATTATATTTAACAAATAAATCGTTAAATATAAAAAATATGTGTAAATTTGTTTATCGTCATGCAGTTCAAATTGCTGTCGATAAAGATTATTATAATTCAAACACTATATACTTAAACACAATTTTCTAACTTCTAATAAAATTATTTTCATGGAATCAAACGACTATATTGAATTACAAATTCTATTAGCAAAACTTAAAAAAGCTACGAGAAAAGCTGCCATTACAGACAAATCATTCAAAAAATATCATCAATCTTCCATTGATGTTTTAGAAACAATACCTCAGCACTTCACAGCCTTACAACAGGGACTTTCTATCGTACAACCTGTACTAGAAGAAGCTAAAGAAGTACGTAAAGAGGAACTAGAACTAGTTGTGTAAACCTTTATAGCTGTAATACTGCCCCCATTAATTGCCTCGGTTAGCACTACACGAATCACATATCATTGATTAATAAAATTTCTGTGATTCAAACACCCCTATATTCTTTATAAACAATCATTTCTAGCATATAGTAAAGATTAGTCTATACTACTGGACATTTCAAAGAACAGAGAAGCGAGAGTAGACCAGCCCGACTGCCGTCAGGCGGGCGGGGAATAGAGACAGATTACGTTTAAAAAAGGACGAAATTTCGTCGTTCTCTGATCGAAATACGTCTCTACTCTCTCTTCTCTACTCTCTATTCTCTGCTCTTTAAAATGTCCAGTAGTGTAAGGTCAGTCTAATCATTATATTTTGTTCCTTTCACTAAGTGAATCAAGGTTCACGTTAACAGCCCTATCTATAGTACTCAATTAAGAACCCCATTAACTAAATCGTCCTTCAAAGATAAACAGCTAATACTGAGAGTAAACCAAACTATTTAAATTAAAAAAATGATCATTCTCAGACAATATGTTCTTCTGGATTCTACTGGAAATTTGACCTATAGCTGTAATTCTCTCTTTGACACTAATACCATCCAATCCACTAAACTTCTTGATGCTTTCCCATTGATTGAAAGTATTTTCTCCTATCTTATAAAGATGCCCATTAACAAAAAAGAGTTATTTGAAGGGGTGGAAACAAATAGAAATTACCTTAAAGGTATTTATGATTTTCAATTCTTTGTATCATCTGGAAATCAAGGTCAACGATTTCTCAATTGGATTATTGAAGATCATACTTTTTTCTATCTAAAAATGAGATCTCTACAACAAAAAAGACAGGAAGGCATACTTCTAAAAAATAAATTGGAATTAAATAGTAAGTTGCTTTAAATATATAAATCTTAGTTTATATTTACGCACAGACTAAACTCCATTACATTTAAAAGCCAACTTGCTACGTTTTTAGGTGAGGAAGTATACTTCCGAATCGCTTGCGGATGGGAGGCTAACGATTAATGACTTGCAAATAATCCAGTTATACATTTTTAAACAACTTCATAGCTTAGCAACAGACAAAACAAACATTTATCCCCTAATTATATGTCAAAAAAAGTTAAAGAAAATAAAGAGTTTTATATTGTAGGAATAGGTGCTTCTGCTGGAGGACTAGAAGCATTAGAGGGATTTTTATCTAGCTGTCCAAATGATACGGGTATCGCTTTTGTGATTGTACAGCATCTATCACCAGATTACAAGAGCATGATGTCTTCTCTTCTAGCAAGACATACTAAGATGCCAATAAAAGTAGCAGATGATACTGATACGATAAAAGCTAATCATATCTATTTAATACCCGGAAACAAAAATCTTATTGTTAAAAACGGTAAGTTGGAATTAATAGATAGAGCACAAGCCAACCAATTAAATCTTCCTATAGATTTATTTTTTGAATCATTAGCTATAGAAAAAAAAGACAAAGCAATAGGTATTATTCTATCTGGTACAGGTTCAGACGGTACAAGAGGGGGAAAAGCAATCAAAGCAGCTGGAGGAACTATCTTTGTTCAAGATCCAGAAACCATTAGATTCGACGGGATGCCACTGACTGCTATTGAAAACGGTATTGCAGATTATGTTCTTATCGCCTCAGAAATACCTATAGAATTATTAAATTTTATTCATTTCCCTACTGCCAGATCAGACTGGGAGATGCAAAGTTTTATTGACGATGAAGAAGGAATTGACGAAATTTTAAAAATAATACGACGAAATACAGGATACAATTTCCTTTCGTACCGTCGTCAAACATTGATTAGAAGAATCACCAAGCGATTAAAAATAAATAAACTTAAATCATTAGAAGAATACAAAGAATTAATAGAGTCTGATGTAAGCGAGCAACGGACGGCTGTAGATGAGTTTCTGATTAATGTTACCAAATTTTTTAGAGACTCGGCTGCTTATCGCGTGCTTGAGAAAGTAGTAATCCCCAAGATCGTTCAAGAAGCCTATAAAAAGAAGCAAGACATTAAGGCTTGGTCTGTAGGATGCTCTACAGGGGAAGAAGCATATTCCTTAGCCATCCTAATTGAGGAAGCAATGGAAAAATTGCAAATGGAGGTATCTTACAAAGTATTTGCAACAGATGTAGATAGTCAAGCCATAGAAAAGGGCTCTAAAGGAGAATATAAAATCGATGTCGTAAATGATATTACTCCAAAATTATTAAACAAATATTTTATTCATAAAAATAATGCTTATCAGATAAAATCTAGCATTAGAAAAAATATCATTTTTTCTAAGCACGACATTTTACAAAATCCTCCCTTTAACAAGATGGACTTGATAACTTGTCGAAACATGCTCATTTATTTTAATGCAGATGCACAGAAAAAGGCTATAGCTAGTATGCATTTTGCACTAAAATTGAATGGTCATATATTTCTTGGTTCTAGTGAATCCTTGGGAGCCATTAGTCGCTGTTTTGAGGTAGTAGATCGAAAGTCAAAAATTTACAAAAATATTGACTCTTCTAACAGAGTGTTTAGAGATAAGAATGATATGGCAATCTATTCTTTTTCTCCTCATATCCCTTCTAAAGGAAGAACATTAAAAGAAAAATTTGGCTATTATATTGGAGAAGATTTGGTATCTGCTGTAAATGCTATTTGTATTTTTGTAGATGAAAAGTTCGACATTCTGCATGCGAAAGGTTCCTTGAGCAAATATTTTTCCTTACCAGAAGAAGGATATAGTAATAATATTATGTCTGTTCTTCCAGCCACACTAAACATCCCTATATCAACGGCCATTCGACACCTAGGCAGAGGAAAAGAAGAAGGGAAAGTAATCACCAAAGAATTACAATTCTTAAAAGATAAGGAGCGGCTAAAATTACAACTACGTGTTAGAGAATTACCTTCCTCCGTACAAACTACTTCTTTTTTAATTACCATTTTAGAGATTGGGAAAACTAAATTAAGATTTGATAAAAGCAATAACAGTATTACTTCTGTGGAAGAAGTACAAAAATATCAAAATGAAATCAGAGAGCTTCGACAAGCGTTAGTAGATGCAAAAGAGAATCTACAGTTAACTGTAGAAGAATTAGAAACTACCAATGAAGAGATTCAAGCCACCAATGAAGAATTGATTGCTTCTAATGAAGAGCTCCAAAGTACTAATGAAGAATTACAATCTGTCAATGAGGAACTACATACCGTTAATGCAGAATTACAGGAAAAGAATGTAGAATTATTGAGCCTAAATGCAGATATGGAAAACTTGATAAATAGTACAGATATTGGTACTATTTTTCTTGATAGAGATTTCAAAATTCGTAGATTCACCCCGGCCATTGCTCATCAAATTCGATTAAAAGAATCAGATATAGGTCGATCTGTTTCAGATTTCTTTTGGCATAATTTAAATTTAGAAGAGGAATCTAAGGAGGTACTTCAATCATTACAGCCTATTAGAAGTGAGTTTCAGAATAAAGCTGGAGATTGGTATTTAAAACAAATCCAACCCTACCGAACCAATGATAATATCATAGGTGGTATAGTCATCAATTTTATAAATATTGATTCTCTGAAAAAAGCGATTCAAGAAAAAGAAAAGGCTAATCATTTTCTAGAACAAGTCACTGATTTATCTCCTGGGGTTATCTATGTTTATGATTTAGAAAAGAAACGCTTTGCCTATTTTTCCAAATCATTAGAAGCTGTTTTAGGATACCGAGTAGAGGAAATAATGAGTATGAGCAATAAGGATTTTGATTTGCTACTATCTCCGGCTTCTAAAGAAAAAGTTATATCCCATATCCAGAATATGAAATCTGCCTTGGATAAAGATATGAATTTTATAGAGTTCAAATTGAAAAATAATAGAGGTAAGGAGATATGGCTAGCCAGTATTGAAAAGATATTTGAAAGGAATAAAAAAGGGGAAGTAACCAAGATTATAGGCTTTGCATTAGATAATACAGAGCAAATGAAAATGATAGAAAGAGAAAATGAAAACCTTCATTTTATTAGTGAAGTAACCATGCTCTCTCCAGATATTGTTTATGTTTATGATGCTATTAATGAAAAAACAATTTATGCGAATCGAAAACTTCTACAAACTTTAAAAACAACTACTTCAAAAAAAGGGAATTACTTGAGGTCGCATCCGTTTATGAAAGCTATACATCCAAACGATTTGGAGGCTTATAAAATTCATCTAAAGACGCTTAAGGTAAGTAGAAAAGATTCTCTTTATATCGAAATACGTATAAAGAATAAAGGCAATAATTACAGGTGGGTATCTATTACGGAAAAAGCATTTGAGCGAAATTCTGATGGAAAAGTTTCAAAAATAATTGGTACGATCAAAGATATACATGCTTTCAGGCAGGTGCAGATGGAAAAGGAACAGCTCAATAAACTTCAGCTAGCGCTCAAAGAATCTAATGAAAAATTAGAGCGGTTTGCATATATTTCCTCCCATGATTTAAAGGAGCCATTGAATACTATTATAAGTGCTTTAGATTTGATGAAATTGGAAATACAAATACCTAGTGCAGCACAAATAATTCAACCTATTGAAGACTCTACTAAACGGATGAAAAATCTTATTGAAGATTTATTAAATTATTCACTCCTAGGTAAGAAGCCTCTAAGTTTACAATCAGTCTCTTTAGAAGATTTATTGGTAGAAGTGCAGCAAGATATGAGTGCAACTTTGAACCAACATGATGCAAAATTGACCTTAAAATCACTCCCTAAAATTATCGCTGACAAAACTTTAATCAAGCAAGTTTTTCAAAATTTAATTAGTAATGGTATAAGATATAATGATAAAGCTAGACCATCAATAATAATTGATGCTGAGGAGAAAACCAATGAGTTTATTATTTCGGTGAAAGATAATGGGATTGGAATTGATGAAAAAGATTTTAATACCATATTTGATGTTTTCAAAAGACTACACCATCGAGAAAGTTACTTCGGAACAGGAATTGGACTTGCCAATTGTAAGAGTATTGTACAAGCACATAAAGGCAAGATATGGGTGGAATCAATAGTCAACGAGGGATCTACCTTTTATTTTAGTATCCAAAAGAAACAAGAACCCAATCTTAGTTAACCATTTTCAAAAGTAGACAAACGAATAACTTAAAAATATTTATAGAAAAATGATGACTTCTAATAGAATCAATTCTATTTTACTGGTAGACGATAATGCCTCTTTAAACATGGTAAATATTCGCTACATAGAACGACTTGAGATAGCACAGCAAGTAGCAGAGGTAAGAAATGGGCAGGAAGCTATAGACTTTATATTGCATCAAAATAAGTATGCTGATGAAAATCCTGCTTTTGTTCCAGAGCTAATTGTTTTAGATCTAAACATGCCAATTATGGACGGTTTTGAGTTTTTAGAAAAGTATCAAGCCATAGCTCCCAATCTTCAAGAAAGCAGAATTATTGTTTTGTCTTCTTCTAATCGCATAGAAGAAAAAGAAAAAGTTCTAATATACGAAGCAGTAGAAGATTACTGGGTAAAACCTATTACCAAAGAAAAATGGTTGTCCTTAAAAAAAGAACCAATGGAAACTAAAAAATAACTGCCGCATCTGAAAGCGTACGTTTACTAAACCCTTGAAGTTTAGTAAACGTAGATGAGCAACTTACTAATAACTACTAAGAAATGGTTCAATAATAAATGTACATTCTTCTACTTGTTATTTTTCCTTTTGGCATCCCGTCCGCAAGCGGTTCACAAAAGATAAAGATTCCCCGAATCTTTCCCTTTTGCTCATGTTGAAAAGCCTCGTCGATGCT
>CAKZUM010000557.1 GCA_937921525.1 uncultured Saprospiraceae bacterium | reverse complement strand
AGAATTAAATAATTAAAAAAACTAATTCCTTAAATTCTGCGCAAAACTAAGTGATAAATTTTAAAAAACCTATAAGAATAAACAGGGCGAACGAAAAGTCATTATTGTAATTTGTAAATTACAGACTATTAGAGTTTTTTTTAGCAAATTTTAATAGATTACAAATTTACAATTCGCTAGTAATCAATTACTTGCAATATTATGTATATAATTTAAAGGATAGAATAGGTAGTTAGTAAGGTAGTTGTTGTGTCCCAAATCTTTAAAATAAAGTCTTTTCCTTTACAGTTAATTTATAAGGAATGGTTCATTAATAAATGTCGTTTTTATGCGCCGTTATTTTTTCTTTATGCAAGGCGAAAAACGTAGGCGATGCCTAGCATCGACGAGGCTTTTCAACATGAACAAAAGGCAAAGATTCGGGGAATCTTTATTTTTTGTGAACCGCTTGCGGATGGGTTGCTAAAGGAAAAATAACAAGTAGAAGAATGTACATTTATTATTGAACCATTTCTAAGGGGCTTTTTTGGAATAAATAGAGCGGAAAGTTTTCCTACGAAGAAAGGTAAAATTGATATAAAAAATGGAAGAACATTAGATATGTTCTCCCATCATTCTCTCTAAATTATTGAAAGTCAATCCTTTGATTATTAATTACTACTAAAAATTAGTCGTAATAAAATCTAAGATCTAAGTTCAATCGCTTATATAGACCCAATATACATAATTTTTTTTTGATAACCCTATATATTTTACCAAAAAATAGATACACGCATTTAAAAAGGGCCGGAAAGTACTAACTACTCTCTGGCCCTAATTTTTTATTTGAAAACGTAATTTGTGAAAGAACGCTTATTTTTAATTGATTCGACCTACTTAATCTTAATCACAACCTAAATGGCTTTTAGCCATTGGATCATTAAAAGGGAAACAATTCCCAGATAAAATAGAAGTAGGTTCAAACCGCTTTAGATTTGGATCATAAAGACCATTTGTGATAAAATCTGTAAGTGCGGTGATTTCTTCATCTGATAGATTCAGTGTTTTAAAATGGGAGCTTAAGGCTGCATCAGGTACATTATCATTTTCTTTTATTCCTCTATTTTTGTACTCTATCACTTCTCTAACAGACCTCATACTACTACCATGTCCATAAAATGGAGAGTCTTTTAAATTGTATAATTGAGGTACTTTGAATTTAAACATATCTTCTTCATTTCCTGTAAAACCACCTCTACCCATATTTTCTCCATTTTCTGCATTAGTTTTGAAGGTTCGCTCACTAATCTGATATAAATCTTTCATACCATATGCATGAAATTCCATTGAACTCATCGCAGGACCAGTATGACAGGTACTACATTCTCCTTTCCCAAAGAAGACGATAGCTCCTTCTTTTTGTAATTCTGTCATGGCATTGTTGTTTCCTTTTAACCAATCTTGGAAAGGTGCTTGATTAGGTAATAATGTTCTTTCATAAGCAGCTATCGCTAATCCCATATTTTCATTATTACATCCTTCTGGGAATGTCAAATCAGGAAATGCTTTTCTAAAATAATCCAAATATGCTTTTTCTTGCATGAAAGTAGTATCCGCCCCTAGTCTATGTACTTTTAATCCAGCTATTGCTTGAGTTTCTGTTCCCTCATATCCTAAACCGTTTACCGCTTTAGGTGTATCTTCTGTCCATGCATACTCTGTACCTGAATTAGGCCCTGTAGCACCAAATTGACCATTCCATAAGATAGCTTGCTGATACGCCATATTCAAGGCAGAAGGGCTACGGATTGGTTGAACATCTAACATACTACCTGGGTATAAACTCCCTTTAATTCGTCCTTCTCCATTAATTCCAAAACCGATTCCACCTTCTCCTATTCCTTGAAATCTGCCAGCTTGAAACCCAGCACTTGCGAAGTGACAGGAGGCACAAGAAAAATTACCTGTACTTATTTCATTCTCTGGGTTAATAGCAAGGCCTGTTTCATGGAACAATAGTTTTCCTAGCTCCACTTTTTCTTTAGTTATGGGATTTCTGGGATCTTGAGGAATTTTATCAAAATCATCAGAGTCAGGAAGAACAAAAAAGTCTTTCCCAATGCCATTACTTGCAGTTGTTAACCTTTCGGTTAATTCTTCATCTTGTAATGAACTTTCCGTCCCTTCCTTCTTACATCCCACCAACAGAGAGAAAGAAAAAAATAAACAAAAGATGAAATTTTTATTTGTTAGCATAATGTATTGATTTGCTTAAAGTTATTTGGCTAGCTAGTAATCTTGACAGGAGGGAAAATCTAGAATAAGGCCTAATATGAGAGATAATTTATAGTTTTACACGCCAAAATTTATACCAGAAATCACTTAGTATTTTAATACAGGTAGACCTTGATAGAATTGGTTTGATATTTGCGACATTAAGTAGCGACTAAACAATTGAATTAGAAATTTCTCATCTTTGCGTAACAATCCCTACTTTTTCAATAAATAATTGACATTCAATTCAAAAAACATTTAAATTTATTGAAATATATAACACATTATTCTCGTTATTCCGTATCTGCTATTTGTACATCTTAAAGTAAGGGAAGTTGGATACTTTTTTGTGATTTTAGGTGTGTACCAAACAAAATACTTACCTTCCATTTAAAACTGCCTTTTTCATGTGGAGAATTAAATATGCATACTTTTGGCTTATTGGAGCTACAGTCTGTTGCTTTTTGCTGGCGAGATTTGTGGATGCTCAATATGATAGTAAAAAGCATCTGGAAGAGTATGTTGAGGCGATCTGTGACCACATAGCAACTCAAGAAGCAGTTATTGAGAGTGCATTAAGTGATACTACTTTCCTTAAAATCACTAAAAAAGAATCGGATGCTATTTATCCTAAGGCTTTCTCTGAACAGAATCATCCGCTAAATTTATGTATCTACCAAAATGGGAAACTAATTTTTTGGTCGCAGTCAATCGCATTTCCTACACCAGAAATTTTATCAGAATTATCTAGTACCCCTGTAATATTTAAACAATTATCCAACGGTTATTTTAGAATTGCAAAGCATGAGATTCCTAATAGTTTTTCGGAAGGTACTTTTGCCATTTCTTTTATTCCTGTAAAATGGAGTTATCCTGCTTCTCTTGAAAAAATTGAGGATCGATTTGAGCCTATATCGAGGAATATACCTGGAGATATTCTGATCCGATCTGAACCTCCCTCTACTACTACATCCACTCCTACCTTATTCGAGATAAAAGATTCATCAGGTACTACTTTATGTTATTTACAACAATCTAAAAATGCCCCTAATCGAGTTCATTTTGTAAGTTTATTTTTATATTTCTTAGCCTTCTGTTTCTTAGGGCTTATTCTTAATAAAATTGCTTTGCAACTCAACAGTACGAATAAGGCTTGGCTTGGTCCCAGTTTTTTGTTGTTTACTGTTTTCGGATTGAGATATTGGAGCCTTCTTGATAATTGGACTGGTGCACTTAATCAATTCGAGGTCTTTCAAAATTCTTTTGAGACGACTAGTATGTCCATTGGAGATGTATTAATTAATATTATCTTGTTGTTGTGGATCATCATTTTTATACATAGACACTCCAAAGCAAAAGCTAATTCTGGAGAATTGCCCACTAATATTAGATTTCTATTATCCACACTAAATTATTTGGCAGTAATTTTAGCACTTTTATTATTAATAAGTATGCTGAAAAGTTTGGTACTAAATTCTAATGTACCATTCGATTTCAAAAATGTTTTTAATCTAGAACCCTATAGTTTAGTTGCCGTTTCATCTATTATTTTATTACTATTCTCCCAATTTATTTTTAGCCATCGAATGATGCTTTCTGTTAGGGAGTTTAAATTACCATTCTCTAGAAGGGTTATTTCCTTATTGTTGGCTACACTCATTGCATTACCCATTATCTATTGTATAGATTTAAAATTGGATTTAGTTATTAGTATACTAATCGCTTTTATCTTCATTTTAACCTATGATATTTTTGCAGACTATACACATCCTGGATTGGTATGGATGGTGGTTTGGGTTATCTTTTTTGCTGTTTTTTCATCAGGCTTATTAAATAAATATAATTATGATAAAGCAGAGTTGGAGGAAGTGAGAATTGCAAAAAGTCTTGCAGAGGAGAACGATCCTTATTTTGAAAAAGCGTTAATAAATTTAAATAACAATTTGGCAACTACTTTTCAAAATGAGTTAAAAGACAATCAGTTACCGATAAAAGCAGTAATAGAACAGGAAATTTTAAAGGACAACTATATTTATAAAAATTATAATCACACTATTTATAATCCATTAGAATATGATTCTACCACACTAGCATATTTTACCCTTAATTTAGCAGAAAGGTTAGCTATTGCTAATCCTATAGGAGATTCAGATAATTTATATTTCTACTCTGATAGCAAAGGATATTTTTCTTATATTTTAAACTATTCAAAGAATAAAACTACACCAATTGTTCTTGAGTTTAAAAAAGCTGGACAACGTATTCCTACCGTATATTCGGAACTACTTTCTGCTCAAAATTTCAAAGGCATTAATGGGATTTCAAAATATGATTATGCAATTCAAAAAGGAGGGAATACAGCAGAGCGAAATGGGGTCTCTCTTAATAAATTACTTAGTGCCCTTAAAAACCCGCCCCCACCCGGAACGCATGTAAGAAAGTATGATAAAAGTTCCTATGACTTTTTTTATAATCATGATGATAATACATTCGTCTATTTAAGCAAAAAGAAAAATGGATATTTACATCCCGTTTCTCTTTTTTCTTACATCTTTGGTTTGTTAATATTAACGGTATTGGTATTCGCTGTCATTAATGTAAAGTTGAAGATCTTACCTAATAATTTGAATTTTAATTTAGGAGAAACAACTTCTTTAAAAAATAAAATTCAATTTTCTACCATCATGTTAACCTTGATGTCTTTTGTAATCATTGCTTCTATTTCTGTTCTATTCTTGCGGAATAACTGGGTAGATTATCATGATAATCGCTTAAAAAGAAAGGTTCGTTCTGTACAACGGGACTCGGAAGAATGGCTGAGATATATGAATAATTCTATAGACTCCATTAAAACGAGAGTTCCAAGACTGGCCGTTACCCATAGCATTGATGTCAATTTATTTAACCTGAGAGGAGAATTAATTAATGCTTCTCAAGAGGATATATATAGTCGAGGTATTCTTCCGCCGAGAATGAACGCCAATGCCTTTTTTGAATTTAAAAATTCACCCTATAAAGACTTTTATCAGATAGATGAAAAAATTAGCGGTGAAGTTTATACTACGGCTTTCGTCCCACTCAAAGATCAAAATGGAGAAAGACTAGCATATATCAGTGTTCCCTATTATTCTAAGCAAGGCAATATAGAAGATGAAATATCAGACTTCATGGGAAATCTTCTGAATGTTTATGTTTTCCTCATGTTACTAGCGGGTATTATTTCTGTTAGTATGGCCAACTCGATCACTAAACCCTTGACTGCTATTGGAGAAAAATTACAAGAAGTAAAACTGGGTAAGCCCAACACGCCCTTGGAATGGGAGACTAAAGATGAGGTTGGAACGCTTATTTCGGAGTATAATAAAATGATTAAAAAACTGGATGATAGTGCTAATTTATTAGCGAAGTCAGAACGAGAAGGTGCATGGAGAGAAATGGCCAAGCAAGTCGCACATGAGATTAAAAATCCATTGACTCCTATGAAGCTAAGTATTCAATACCTAAAACATGCTTTCCAATCTAATCCAGATAATATAGAGCCATTGATGCAGCGGGTGTCCAATACCTTAATCGAACAGATAGATAATCTAGCACACATCGCCAATGAATTTTCTAATTTTGCAAAAATGCCAAGAGCAAATAATGAAGAATTTGTTGTCAATGATTTAGTGGAATCTGTACATGATTTATTTAAAGAAGTAAAAGATGCAGATGTATCTTTGACACTCCCATCAAAAGATTATACGGTATTCGCTGATCGAAAACAATTAATGCGAGTGCTGAATAACTTAATTAAAAATGCAGTTGAAGCAATTCCAGAAGAAAAAGATGGGCTAATAAAAGTGTCATTATATGAGCAGGAAGCTATGGCTGTGATAAAAGTAAGTGACAACGGGGTAGGCATCCCTGAGGAAATGAAAAAGAAAGTGTTTGTTCCAAATTTTACAACCAAAAATTCTGGAACTGGATTGGGTTTAGCGATTTCAAAGAATATTATAGAGTCTGTGAATGGAAAAATCTATTATGAAACGGAGCCTAATAAAGGGACCGATTTCTTTGTGGAATTACCTATAGAAAGTGTTGCGGAATTGGAAGCTGTTTGATAAAATAAATTGTGATATTGTTTTACGTGTTTTATTCGACAAAAATATAAACTACGGTATTTCCATAACTCAAAATCCTTATAGAGTCGATGGTTTAAGTTTGTAACCATACCAGCCAGTTTAAGAGACGGACTCTTAGTAGCAGACACTTAGAAAGTGGCTGATACTTGGGGGCTACGAAAAGGTGTCAGCCATTTTTAAAATGTCTGCCACCAAGAATTCGTCGTAAATGACTTGGTTATCAAGTGCCTATTCTATAATTTCAATATACCCTTTATGTACCCATTCTTTGGCACCAATACGATACCATCGACCTTCTTTTTCAATTATCTTTACCAAAGTATTTGACATTAAGCGACGAACAATTTTATTATTAGTTCCGGGGCCACTCCGCACATTAAGAAAATCTACTAACTTGACTCTACCCGTTTCTAACTCCATTATCTTTACTAACTTATAGTAGGCCCATTTCTTATCTCCGATCTTATACCAATTTCCTTTTTTATCTTCGATAACGACAGGCGTACCATCAGGCAATACCTCTACAATATCATACTGCATACCTGGCCCAGAACGAACATTTAGTCCTGTTATATCTTCAATAATACCTTCCTTTTGTGTAAAGGTGATTAAGACATAATGCTTGTGTACCCAATTATCTGGACCGATTCTATACCAGTTTCCTATTTGCTCAAAAATTTCAATCGGATCATCTTGGTGCAATTCTGCTACCACTAAATACTGAACCCCCGGACCATTTCTAACATTTAATTCCGCAGTATTAATAGTACCTTGCTTAATGGGATGTTTGATCTGAAAGGAAAGGCCTGCATTGACGTCTTGTTTAAATTTTTGCCATACCTTTTCTTCTATCATCATCCTTGGACATTGCTTGCCTGTAATATCATAATGGCGATATAAGTCTTGGATCGTGAAATTGTATTTATTCAATAAATACCGTGCTAAGTCTACAGAATTCAGATAGGTTTGCTCCCAATTGCCATCCGCATTCACGCACATTTCAAAGCCGATGGTAAAATAATTTGGTGTCAAATTATTTTCTCGCATCCCCTCCCCTATAGGCTTGTAATGTTTTGCACCAACATGGAAAGCGACTTCATGGTCTGGAATACACTGAATAATAGAATGGTCATCAACTATGTAATGGGCTGACGCATATCTCGTAGCCGTATTGAAATAATTTCTATTAGCCATCGCATCTGCCCCCCATCCCGGGTTAGCAGTCCAATGAGCAATAATTCCTTTTAAGCTCCTGAGCGAATAGAAATTTCTATTTTTTAAGGCAGGTCGGTTGTGGTTCGTAAGGTACTTTCTGGTTATTGGAAGCATATATTTCAGTATAGTTTTCTCCTAGAAATAAAGGCGGGGTAGGAATATTCAATTTATGTGAATCAAGGATTGAAGTTACGTTTACTAAACCTTATAGGTTTAGTAAACGTGTACTGGTAGTACTTAACGAAGACGATCCATAGACTTCACAAGATTATCATCTTTATTGATAAACCTAATCGCAAAAAGTATAAATATAATAGATAAAATGGGTAATCCCAATCCAAAACCCTCTCTTGGCGTTTGATTGCCCATATTTGTGGCATCTTGCATGAATAAAACTACGGCAAACACCATTCCTATGATACTGGCGACTATTGAAATTCTACTGAGTACTTTTTGCAAATGTCTATTATTAAATAAGAAAATAGCTACAAACGCTAGTAGGCCTGCAATGGAAAATAACCCTAGCAAGCCGGGATGGTCTTGAATATTAAAAATACCATCTGAAAAGATTGGAGATGCCTTTATAGCAGGGGTAACAGATCCGAATGGTAATTTGAATAAGCCAAAAACGGCAGCTGCACCTAGAAGTAATAAAAGCGATTGAATACGTTGAATCATTTATTTGTTATTTTTGAAAGCTCTAATATTACAACAGAGCGTATAAATTAATCAAACTGATAATGTGTTTTTCTAATTTTAAGAAATGAGACAAAAATAATAGGAATATGTATAAAAATGTGAGCTATTGGGAACAAAATGCTTTTATTGATAATATTGATTTTGCGGTCATTGGTAGCGGTATTGTTGGATTAAATGCAGCTTTGACAAGAAAGGAGCAATATCCGAATGAGAAGGTAGTGATTATTGAGCGTGGACCTTTACCTTCGGGTGCTAGTACGAAGAATGCTGGTTTTGCCTGCTTTGGGAGTATATCAGAGTTGGTTAGTGATATGGAGCAAAATGGAGAACAAGCAATGCTGGATCTTGTTAAAAAACGCTGGGAAGGTTTACAACGGTTAAGAGAGAAAGTAGGAGATCAGAATATGGACTACCAAGAGTATGGGGGCTATGAGTTGTACTATGAGGAGTCAGAAGAATATGAAAAATACAAGTCTTATATTCCATATTTTAATCAATGTTTAGCAGCTATTATAGGTGAAGAAAAAGTGTTTACAGAAGTGGCTGATGCCACCCAATTCGGTTTTAATAAAAATATACGCTTAATAAAAAACATTGCAGAAGGTCAATTACATCCCGGGAAGATGATAAGGGCATTATTAGAGAAAGTGAATGCTGCTGGGATTCAGTTATTTACTGGTGTAACAATAGACCAAGTAGAAGATTTGGGCAACAGTGTACTTTTAAAAAGTGAATTGTTTGATTTTTCTGCTCAACAATTGCTAATTGCTACCAATGGTTTTACGAATAGATTAATGCCAAATTTAGATTTACAACCAGCCAGAAATCAAGTACTCATTACAAAACCAATACCTGGATTACGTCTAAAAGGGTGTTTCCATTTTGATGAAGGTTATTACTACTTTAGAAATGTCGGGGAACGAATTTTATTAGGAGGTGCTAGAAATATATCCCCCTTGGAGGAAACGACAGATATTTTTGGAACTACAGCTATTATCCAAGAAACATTGATGAATTTTATGGCGTCCACTATTTTACCGAAATCAACTATTGAAATCGACCATACATGGAGTGGGATAATGGGAGTTGGCGCAACAAAATCACCTATTATAAAGAAAATAAGTAATAGAATTGGACTATCTGTTAGGCTCGGTGGTATGGGCGTAGCTATCGGAACAATAGTCGGTGAAGAGGGGGCAAATCTTTTTGATTAGATATTTGTACTTTTAGGTGTTGACTATAAAATAGAGAGTATCATAACTACTCTTATTTTCTTAATAACACTCAAAAATAAATTTAGCATTTATGAAATTAAAGATCACTTTATTCCTAATGATTGGCTTTTTATATAGTATTCCGAACTATGCTGTAAAGCCAAATAGTACCCCTTTAGAAGTAAAAGTAGAGGAAGAAGCATCTAAAAAGGAGACCAGAAAAGTATTAAAACAGGAGAAAAAACAAAAGAAATTAGAGAAGCGTATCCAAAAAATAGAAAAACGGTTAGCTAAAAAAGGGAAGGCAAAAGGTGGTAAAGGTCTGTGGGATAATGAAAATTTTAGGCTTGGTGCTTATATAGCGATTGGAGGTCTTTTATTAAGGGTGCTTTCGTTTATACCTTTATTAGGTGGAATCATTAGTTTAATAGGAACTTTGATTTTCTTAGTAGGATTAGGAATCATGATTTGGGTCCTTGTTGATTAAATTAAAAGTTTTAAGAGCTGTGGACTATAGCTGTGCGTACACACCGCTTCAACTCATAGCTCTTAAAACTTCCACGTTCCTATTCATCTATTTAACCGCCTGTGACGCCTTGCAACACCTTCATCTGACTTTCCCATAAAGCTTTAGTATCTTCTACCTCATCGTCATCACAGAAATCTGTTATTTCCAAGATAGAGGTATTTGTAACTGGAGATTTTGACATTCTAAATTCTAAATATTCCTCCGCATCGTCAGCATCTTCCCACTTGAATTTTAAGCGTTCTTCTTCTATGTCATCTACAAGGGTTGCAATTTCATCAGCTCCACTCCAAGTATAAGTAAATTTATCTCCTGTTATATCTGCCTCATCACAGAACCATCTGATCAAACAATCGGGAGAGGTAAGAAATTTGTAAATGATAGCTGGAGAAGCACGGAATATAAATTCCATTTCAACTTTAACTCTTTCCATTGGAAAAGGTTTTATAGGACGGTAATGGGAAGAAAACTCCCCTTAAAACATTGATTAATAGTGGATTTATTACCCGTTGAGTAACAAATTTATGTAATAACAAACAGGAAGTACCTACGTATTACGACAATAGGCGCAATAAAACCTAATTTACTGGGTTTTCCAAATAAATAAGAAGAATTGTTTAAATAACTTAGACAATTTACCGCCCCAGCTTTGTGCTACACTCAATTAAAATTAATTAACTCCACATCAAAAATTAAAGGCGTGTTCGGACCTATTGGACCTTGACCTCGTGTCCCATATGCTAAATAAGAAGGAATCAACAAAGTTCCTTTTCCTCCTTTTTGAAACAAAGGAATACCTAGCGTCCATCCAGCAATTACACTTCTTAACTGAAAGGTAATGGGTGCGCCGGGCGTTTCATCGAAAACTTCCCCGTTTAAATAGTACCCTTTATAATTAACAATTACGGTAGAAAATGCGTCTGGATTACCTCCTGTACCAGGTTCTTCGATAATATAGTAAATACTTTCAGGGGTAACTTCTGCCGTTAAATTGTTATCCGTGAGGTATTTTTCAATAGCTGCTTTATCTAAAGTCAACTGTTCTTCTAGGGTTAAGGACTCTTCTTTTCCGCAACCCATAATTAATAATCCTACAAAAAATAGAGAAAATAAATACTTCATTTGTTTATTTAAAATAGACTATTGTCGACAAGTTTATCTGAAGCCAAAAAGTAGTTGACACTTTTTTACCACGGATTCACGGATTTTAAGCGTTCTACTTA
>CAKZUM010000556.1 GCA_937921525.1 uncultured Saprospiraceae bacterium | reverse complement strand
TTCACCCTGCGGGATCGCTCATTCATCTTATTTTCCTCTTGAAATCGGTCATAGTATCAACAATACTCCCGCTTTCAAGAGAAAACTAAGAAAAAAATAAGCTACCCAAGAACGTACATTTATTATCTCCTCGTTACTTAAAAAGGGAGGGAGATGTCTACGATTGAAAAATTCGTTTTGGAAACGAAATATTTTCATTTCAACGTCTCCCCCTCTTTGTAAGAGGGGGTCGGGGGGAGTTTAAAATTGTATGCTGAATAGTAACGCTAAAATAAGCATTTGTTAACCAATTATAAATTGATTTCTGCTTTTGTCAAGTTTCGTTCCTAACTAACCTGCGCAATAAGATAATCCAACCCATGATGCTCAAAACCCATATTTTTCGCCTTCAGCAAATAAGTCAACGCCTCTTGATGCTCCCCCAATTCCTTTTTAAGTAAGCCCAAACAAAAGTAAGTTTTAGGATATTCTTGATTCAAAGCCATTGCAAAATTCAAATCTCGTTTCGCTAAGTCTAGTCGTTCTAATTTAATTAGCGCATAGGCCCTATTCACCATAGATTGATAAAAATCTGGATGATGAATAATGCCTTTAGAAAAAGCGATCACCGCTTCTTCATAGTCGGCTTGATGCGTGTGGCATAAGCCTTTTTTATCATGTAACAAAGGATTTTTAAAATCTAAATATACCGCTCGATCATAAGCTTGCAGGGCATTCTCATACTGTTTTTGTTCCATCTTTATCTCTGCAATCAAACTGAAATCTGGACTTTTTAATTCCGTTTGTCCAAAGTAATCATAGAAGGTTTCTTCGGCTTCTTCTAGTTGGCGGGTGTGCATGAGCGACTCGATATAGACACGCTGGATTTCTGTTGTTTTTAAACCTTCTAATGCATCATTTTTTAATAGTGTCAAGACTTTATTATAATGCCCTCGCTTGTATTCAGTCAGGGCTTCTTGTTGATTAGGTGCTAGGTTATTTTGTTGTAATAAACGTTTTAGTTGAAAACCGTCATTGTAGACAATATTTCCGTTATGCGTCACTAAAGGTTTATCATGTGGAATGATATTACTAATAAAATCCCATAGAGCAGAGACAATTAAAAAAAACGCTACGGCCACTCCATATTGCCCCCCTTGCCAGTTCTTCACCACATAGATCATTCCCAAACCTATTAATAAGCTAGCCAATGGGCCACCCAATATGATTAAAAAATTCTGTACAAAAGTAGTAACCCCTTTATGCAAACAAAGTCCTGAATTCCAATTAAAAATATTGAATGTAAAAAAAGTAGTCAATCTCCCCAACTTTATCCCTTTACTTTTAGTTAGGTTTTCATAAGAACCTACGCAAATAATGACTTCTTCTTTTGTAAATAATAAAGAAGGTATCGCATGCCCTAATTCGTGTATTAGCACGGTAATAGAGCGGGTCATTAATACGATTGCGATGGCTACTATGGCTATAAATATCCCTGTCAACATATTTTTTTACTTTTGTACTTAAAAAATTGCACACTTTTTAAAACAAATATCTGGTTCATCCAATAGACATACAACAATTCTGGACTACACACAAAGATACAGCTCTTTTTGATGTACGTACGCCTGCCGAATATGCCAAAGGACATATTCCTAACGCCATTAACTTACCTTTATTTTCAGACGAAGAACGAGTGGTCGTAGGGACAATCTATAAGCAGCAAAATCCGCAAGAAGCCTTATTGAAAGGTTTAGAATTTGTAGGCCCTAAAATGAGGCCTTTGATCGAGCAAGTCAAAAAGGCTACAGATCAGACTTCCATAGCAGTACATTGTTGGAGAGGCGGTAAACGAAGTGCCAGTACAGGTTGGCTACTTGGGATGGCTGGCTATCAAGTACATACACTCCAAGGAGGGTATAAAGCGTATAGAACTTTTATCCTAGATCAATTATCTACCTTACCCTTAAAATTAGTGGTACTAGGAGGAAAAACGGGTTGCGGAAAGACAAAAATTCTTCATGCTCTAGAAAAACAAGGCGAACAAATCATCGACTTAGAAGGACTCGCCAATCATATGGGCTCCGCCTTTGGCTTCATCGGACAAGCGGAACAACCTACCACGGAACAATTTGAAAATAATTTGTACCAGTACCTGCAAAGCTTAGATCATAATAAACGTATTTGGATTGAAAATGAAAGTAAAGGCATTGGTAAAGTGTATCTACCAACAGGTTTTTGGAAACTATTAAAAGCAGCACCCTTAATCAATATAGAGTTACCTCTTGGGGAACGTATTACGAATATTATGGAAGATTATACCGTGGAAAATATCGCTGCTCTAAAATCAGGTTTTGATAAAATCCAAAAAAGATTAGGTGGTCAACGGTATCAATCCGCAATAACCCTTTTGGACCAACAAGATATTAAAGGAGCAGCCGAGATTGCATTGGCTTATTATGATAAATCTTATCAGTACATGTTGGATAAGAATGAAACGGATATCATCCATCGCCTACAATTCGAAGGGAAGAAAACTATGGAAATTGCTGCTGAACTAATTTCTTTTGCTGGTACTTTTTAAAAAGACTAACTTTGTTATCTTAAAAAAACACATGACCTACAAACTCACAGAATACAGTCACGGCGCAGGCTGTGGCTGCAAAATTGCTCCCAAAGTATTAGATACTATTTTAAAAAAGCATGGCACTGCCTCCCAATTCCCCAACCTACTAGTCGGTAATGAAGAAAGAGATGATGCGGCAGTAATGGACTTAGGCGATGGTACTGCTATTGTTAGTACGACAGATTTTTTCATGCCCATCGTGGATGATGCGGAGGACTTTGGAAAGATCGCCTCTGTCAATGCAATCAGTGATATTTATGCAATGGGAGGTACGCCACTAATGGCGATTGCGATATTGGGTTGGCCCATTAATGAAATCCCATCAGAGGTAGCCAATCAAGTAATCGAAGGCGCAAGGAAGGCATGTGCGGAGGCAGGTATTCCATTAGCTGGTGGACATAGTATTGATAGCCCAGAACCTATTTTTGGTTTGGCAGTGACGGGTCGAGTCGCTAAAGACCAATTAAAGAAGAATGGCGGGGCCACTTTAGACTGCCAATTATTTTTAACCAAGCCATTAGGCGTTGGTATTTTATCAACGGCGCAAAAGCAAAAGAAATTACGACCTACAGATCAAACAATGGCTAGAGATAGTATGGTGCAATTAAATAAAATTGGAACTGTTTTCGCAAAATTGCCTTATGTAAAAGCTATGACTGATGTTACTGGTTTTGGTCTATTAGGACATCTTTCTGAAATGTGCGAAGCTAGTGATTTGAGTGCCGTGGTTGAATTAAATAGAGTTCCTTTATTGGATAAAACGATTATAGATTATTATTTAGCTGCAGGTTGTGTCCCTGGCGGAACCAAGCGAAACTATGCTAGTTATGGACATAAAATTGCACCAATATCTGATTATCAACGAAATATATTGTGTGATCCGCAAACTAGTGGGGGCTTGTTGGTGGCTGTGGA
>CAKZUM010000555.1 GCA_937921525.1 uncultured Saprospiraceae bacterium | reverse complement strand
AGAGTAGAGACAGATTTCGTTAAAAAAATGACGAAATTTCGTTGTTTTCTAATCGAAATACGTCTCTACTCTCTCTTCCCCGCCCGCCTGACGGCAGTCGGGCTGGTCTGCTCTCTGTTCTAAACAATGTCCAGTAGTGTGACCCCTGACAATAGTATAAATATTTAGTTCTTAAAGCATTAAGTTGACGACATTCTACTGGAAGTGATCTGATGAGTAAATTTGCCGTCCCAAATTTGTTTCACAATCATATCAGTACAAGTCATATACATAAAACGCCAAACCGTATAGCGTTACGATTTGGCGTTCAGATAATTAAAAAATAGTATTGAAGGACTTGAAAAGAAGTTGTTAGGAGTTTCAGTCTTTGGGTATTTGACTTATTTCAATTCTTTTATTTAACAGTCAAGCTATATTTATCCGTAGGATTAAGTGGGCAAAAATACTCATACGCTCCTGCTTCTAATGCAACTACATTGGTCATAGAACTTTTACCAGTTGCTACAGGTGCTTTTACATAGGCAGCTTTAATATGGTCAGCTGCATCGTATTTTCCTTTAGGAACAAGTACGAAACCTACTTCATGGTCAACTCCTTTATTAGCAATTTCAAATTGATATAATCCAGCTTCCAAATTCAAAGAGGTATTTTCAAATTCTCCAGGTATTTGCGTCAATGTTACTTTTTCAGGAGTACCTACCAAAAGAGGGTATTTATCTGTAGGGTTAAGTGGGCAAAAATACTCATACGCTCCTGCTTCCAATGCAACCACATTGGTCATAGAACTTTTACCAGTCGCAACAGGTGCTGTAACATAGGCAGCTTTAATATGATCTGCTGCATCGTATTTTCCTTTAGGAACAAGTACGAAACCTACTTCATGGTCGACGCCGTCGTTTACGATTTCGAACTGATAATCTCCGGGAGTTAGTGCCAAACTTTGAGTGGCAAAAGCACCGGGCGTTTGTGTTAACTTAACTTTATCGAATTGGTTTGATTGCTTTACTTGACTTAATTGTGCTTCTTTAGCTGGGGTACACGATTGAAAAAAAGAGAATGTTATTAAGAATACACTTAGTATTCCAGTTAAATTATATTTCATGATTTAAAATTAGATACGTTGTTTTAAACAACTTCAAAGAAATTAAAAGAGTAGGGCAAACGAAAAGTCAAAATCGTAATATATAATTCATTGAAAAATGCTTGGATCGATGATTCAAGTTTGTAACTTGCTTCCACCAATACATATTATAAAAACGACTTTCCGTTCGCCCTAATTAAAAGAATATAGATTTAATATTTACTTACTAAAAAGAATATAGATTTATGGATTTATAGATTTAATATTTACTTACAGTTCTTCGGCTACAGGAAAATCAATTTCTACATCAGTCAGATTGTGAAATGTATTAGTGATATTGATAATACCTGCCGCAATTACTAGATCAACTAGATTCTCATCGTTGTAGCCAGCATCGTAGAAATCTGCTACTAATGTGTTGTCAACGTTTCCTCTAGTCTCTGCGATAGATCGAGATATTTTTGCTAATACATTGTATTTAGCATCCCAGCTTGCACCTCCTGCTCTTAGTTCTAAAATTTGCTCATCAGAGAAGCCATTCATCTTACCAATTACTGTGTGGGCAGATAAACAATAATTACATCCATTCACTTGACTGACAGCCAAGTCGATTACTTCCTTTTCTTTTTTTGAAAAAGAGGTAGCTCCATTAGAGAACGTTAAGTAATTACCTAAGGCATTCTTTGAGTTGGCCATTGCCGCATAAATATTAGGAACAAAACCTAACGCAGATTTTAGATTCGTGAAAATTTCTTGATTCGCTGGGGATACTTCTTCTATTGTAGGAACTTTAAATTTTGAAATAGTACTCATGATATTTTTATATTTGATTTGTTTAATGAAATTCGGTTTTGAGAAGGTATAGTGTCTAAAACTTGAAGACACTATACCATATGATTTATATACTTAATCGGTTTAAAAAGGAATAAATAATTTTACCAAAATTGATTAACCTATGAAATCTAGAGGTTTAGGGGATACTATATTATACTTACAAAGATGTAGTCAAAAACTAGCTAAAAGAATAGACATTGGTTCCTAATAGATGGACATAAGTTCCTTTGCTCTTCTTTATGCTACTTTTAACTGTGCTTGTATTAATTTGTCAAGTGCTTGCTCAGATTGCATACCAACTAATTTTTCTTGAATTTCTTTATCTTTTAAGATAAATAATGCAGGTATGCTACGAACTTTAAATTGTTGTGCTAACTGTGGATTTTTATCTACATTAATCTTTCTAACAATGAAATCTTCTTTGTATTTTTCTGCCAATCTCTCTACCGTAGGGAGTAATGCTTGGCAAGGCCCACACCAGTCTGCATAAAAATCCAATAATACTGGCTTGTCTTGGTCGATAACTTTTTGAAATTCTTGAATATTTGCAATAGCTTTCATGATATTTTATTTTAGAGTGAAACGTTATTGTTTAAGTACACTGCAAAGATGTAGACAAATGCAGCTTGAAAGAATGGATATACTTCCCCTCAACATGGACAAAAGGGATTTTTTTGGAAAAAAAGCTAGGCAAGCTATATTAATACCCTGTAATAAATGTGTATATTAGCTTTGAAGTTGATTAAGAAGGTAAGAGCTTGTCTAAGAGCTTGTCTAAATTTCTACTTCCTGATAACCAATATCTTAGGAACTTGAGTTTGCATTAAAATAGTCACCTAGCTCGCTAGGCAACAATTTTAATGCTTCCTCAAAACCCTAAGCTATTGATAATCAGTTCGTAC
>CAKZUM010000554.1 GCA_937921525.1 uncultured Saprospiraceae bacterium | reverse complement strand
AAGATAAAGATTCCCCGAATCTTTCCCTTTTGCTCATGTTGAAAAGCCTCGTCGATGCTAGGCATCGCCTACGTTTTTCGCCTTGCATAAAGAAAAAATAACGGCGCATAAAAACGACATTTATTAATGAACCATTCCTTATCTTTTAAAAAATATTATTTCTTACCTTTGAAATGACAAAAAATGAATTTAGACAAGCTCTTACTTCTCAATCTTACAATATGAAAAAATTATCAAGAAGAGATTTTAATAGTACACTTACAAAAGGATTAGGCAGCTTTGCCTTACTAGGTAGTACTACTGCTGCCTGTAGCCAGCCAACCACTGCTGCTACTGTAGTTAACAAAGATCAAAAAAAACTAGGCATTGCCTTAGTGGGCTTAGGCAGTTATAGCACCCATCAACTAGCGCCTGCCTTATTAGAAACGGACTATTGTCGCCTCGCCGCTATCGTAACAGGAACCCCTGAAAAAGAACAAGTTTGGGCTAATAAATACCAACTCCCCAAAGAACACATATATAACTATAACAACTTTGATACGATCATCAATGATACTGCGGTAGACATAGTGTATGTAGTGTTACCCAATTCTATGCATGCAGATTTTTGTATCCGAGCAGCTAAAGCTGGCAAACATGTGATCTGCGAAAAGCCGATGGCAATTAATACAGAAGAATGCCAAGCCATTATTGATGCTTGTGAACAAGCGAATGTAAAATTGAGCGTCGGCTATCGGATGCAATCGGAGCCTTATACCCAGGAAGTGAAGCGACTGGTAAAGGAACAAACCTTTGGTAAAGTCAATTATATCTCCGTTGATGCAGCCTATAAAAATGGGGGTAATTGGGATCAGTGGCGCTTAGACAAAAAATTATCTGGTGGAGGTGCTTTATTAAATATGGGCGTCTACGCCATTCAGGGAGTCATCTATGGGACTGGAGAATTGCCAATCTCTGTTACCGCACAAGAATTTAGTACTCGTCCAGATTTATTTAAAGATACAGACGAAACTATTACTGCTCAATTTGAATTTCCAAGTGGTGCAGTAGGCTCGATTATGACTTCCCATAATGCTAGAGGCAATCGCTTATACGCCTCCTGTGATAAGGGCTGGTTTGAGCTACGTCCTGCTCACTCCTATGGCCCGATCAGTGGTCAACGTTCTGACGGAGAAGCATTTGAATTTCCTCACAAAAGTCAGCAAGCCCTACAAATGGATGATTTTTCTAAACACATTTTGCAAGGTACGCCTAATATGGCACCGGGTAGTATGGGCCTAAGAGACATGGTGATTGCGGAGGCTATTTATGCGTCTATTGCAGCAGGTGGTAAAAAAATGAGTTTAGATTTAGGAGCTTTTGCTCCAGCACAATAATTAGAAGTTGTATAAATATAAAACCCTGAAGATTCTAGTTATTAAAGATTGGCTAAAGCCAATTGTATTTTTATGAACGCAGAGACGCTGAGATGCAGAGGTTTTATTTTCTCTACGAAAAATCTCTGCAACTCTGCGTCTCTGCGTTCTCTTTTTATTTTTATTGGCGCAAGCCAACACATTCCATATCTCTAAAACATGAAACAACTCTTATTCTTTTTATTACTAGTTTTTCCAATACTCACACACGCCCAAATAAAAGCAAAGGCAGTAGCATCCATCGAACCTAGCTTTCAAAAAGAAATTAAAAAATTAAGCAGACGCACAGTAGTTAAAAAAGCTTTCCAGCTAATCGAAGCCCAAAATGATCAAACATTAAAAGATCATATCACACTCACAGAGATAGAAGCGCCCCCTTTTAAAGAAGAAATGAGAGCCGCTAAATTTGTGGAAATGATGAAAGCCGTTGGCATAGATTCTATCTGGATTGACGAGGTTGGCAATGTATTAGCCTTGCGAAAAGGAACGTCTGGTAAAAAAACGGTCGCCTTAGATGCACACCTAGACACTGTATTCCCAGAAGGCACGGATGTGAAAGTGAAGATGCGTGGCGATACATTATATGCCCCAGGCATCGCAGATGATACTAGAGCTTTAGCCATCCTAATCCGAGTATTAAATGTAATGAACGAAGCCAATATAAAAACCGATGCTAATGTTTTATTTATCGGTTCAGTAGGCGAAGAAGGATTAGGTGATCTTCGAGGTGTCAAGCATATCTTTAGCGACAAAGGTGTCAAAATTGATAGTTGGATTGCCATAGACGGTGGTGCTATTGGTCGAGTAAATAATCAAGGTTTAGGTTCTCATAGATATAAGATTACTTACAAAGGACCCGGGGGGCATTCTTGGGGGGCTTTTGGTTTGGCAAATCCGCATCATGCTTTAGGTTCTGCTATTCATTATTTCACAAAGGCAGCCAATAAATTTACGGCCTATGGGCCAAAGACTAGTTACAATGTAGGGGTCATTGAAGGCGGTACTTCTATCAATTCTGTTCCCTTCGAATCTTCCATGTTGGTAGATATGCGTTCTGTCAGTCCTGCTCGTTTGGATAGTATGGATCAAATTTTATTAACGGCGGTTCGCCAAGCTATGGATGCACAAAATGGGATACGTCGATTAGGGGAAGCCCTCACCGTAGATGTAGAAAAAATTGGAGATCGCCCTTCTGGAGAATTGTCAGAAACCTTGCCTTTGATTCAGCGAGCGATGGCTTGTACCGCCTACTTTGGTAAACGACCTGAATTGACTAGAGGCTCTACTAATTCTAATATTCCAATTGCAATGGGCATTCCTGCGGTGACGATTGGTCGGGGTGGCGTTGGTCGAAATGCACATTCTTTGGATGAGTGGTGGTTGGATGTGGATGGGTATAAGGCGGCGCAGATGGCTTTGTTGTTGGTGTTGTCGGAGAGTGGGTTGGGGAAGTAGATTTTGTATTTAAAGATGGCAGAAATTTCCAAAATGGCTGTCATCTTGTTTTTTTTATAAAACGGATGCCATGGCCTAGATTTTAGTAAATGTCTGCCACCTTGGAAGTTTCAGACATTAATCAAAATCCCACACAAAAACGTCTAAAAAATTAGTCTTATTAAAAAACTGAGCTCTTTGAATAGAAAAATGGCAGAAATTTTCAAAATGGCTGTCATCTAGTTTTGTTTATAAAACGACTCAAATCATTAAAAATACTTATTTTTATTAAAACTAAACATCCCGCTATGCACTTTGAGCAAAACTTAATTTATCACGTATATAATCAAGGCAATAATAAGCAAGCTATTTTTTTCAGTCGATAAAACTACCTATTCTTTCTTAAAAAGATGCGCAAACATCTTCTTCCCTATGCAGATATACTTTGCTATTGTTTGATGCCTAATCATTTTCATTGGTTATTGGTTCCGAAAGTAAATGGATTAGAAGATGGGACTATGCCTAGATTTAAGCAAATGTCTGCCACTTTGGAGGTTTCAGGCATTCGTCAAAACCACAAACAAAGACGTCTAAATCAAGAAATCGGAGTATTTCTTTCTAGCTATACTAAAGCCATAAATAAACAAGAAGGAAGATCTGGCAGTTTATTTCGATCAAAGACAAAAGCAAAAAATGGTTGGATTGAGGAGTTCGTTACGCTAGATAGTCCTCACAAAGATTTACTGTTTAAACCTGATAATGACTATGCTTGGCAATGTTACAACTATATCCACGAAAATCCAGTCAAAGCTGGACTCGTTAATATTGCAACAGATTGGGAGTTTTCCTCTGCAAAAGATTATGCAGAGTTACGAAATGGAACAATGTGTAATAAGGATTTAGCTAAGCTAATTTTAGACTAGTCTTTTCAATAAAAAATTATCTCTTTGATAGGACAGATGGCAGAAATTTTTAAAATGGCTGTCATCTTGGTTTGTTATAAAACGGATGCCATGCCTAGGCTTAAGTAAATGTCTGCCACCTTGGAGGTTTCAGACATTAATCAAAATCCCAGATAAAAACATTATCTCTTTGATAAGACAGATGGCAGAAATTTTCAAAATGGCTGTCATCTAGTTTTGTTATGAAAAGATACCATCCCTAAATTTGAGCAAATGTCTGCCAACTTGGAGGTTTCAGACATTAATCAAAATCCCAGATAAAAACGTTATCTCTTTGATAGGACAGATGGCAGAAATTTTCAAAATGGCTGTCATCTAGTTTTGTTATGAAAAGATACCCTCCCTAAATTTGAGCAAATGCCTGCCACCTTGAAGGTTTCAGGCATTAGTCAAAATCCAAAAGACGTCTAAAACATTATGAAGTACCTAATCCTTCCCCACCTCATACCAAACATTCTGATTCACCAATAAATCTTCCAATTGATAAACCTTCCCATTAGCGATAACCGATTCAAAAGTTCTCAAGTGCTTAATATCTTCTAAAGGATTATTTTCAACAATTAGTATATCTGCTAGTTTGCCAACCTCTATAGTACCCATATCTTGTTCTGTTCCTAATACCTTTGCATTATTGATGGTAACCGTTTGAAGCACTTCATAAGGACTTAAGCCTGCTGTTTGATAGGCTTCTAATTCCATGTGTAAACCAAACCCAAAAGGAAGAATTGGACCATCCGTTCCTGCACTAATTAAGCCTCCTTTTTGATGAATGTCTTTTATCATTTTACAGGCATTGGTAAATCTCTTTTCCCATCCTTTTGGGTCTTTTTGTACCTGCTTGATTCCTCGTTTTGCATTGACAATTGAAAAGGGAGTTTCCAATATTTTCAAACGCTCATCCGCTAAAACACTTGTGTCTTTTGATAGCAAATAATTATAGCTGACATAGATGCCAACGGTAGGTGTAAAGCTCATTCCTGACTCGGCAATCAAACTAGACACATCTCCATAGGAAGACAATAAACTAGTCAACTTTGGAGAGTAGCCTCTTCGACTGGTCCCAGCTATATGCTCTACTCCATCCGTGCTATATGCAACCGCTGGGTACAATTCATGGGATGAAACAGGGATGCCTAAAGCATGAGCTTTTTCGACCACTTTTTGTTGTTGGGCATCCGCTAGTCGTACATAGGTTTTGAGCATATCGTAGTCAAGTATTTCTGCCTTTTCTAACTCCATAGCTAATTGTTCGGGCGCTTGTTGAGCGATAGCATCTGCGTAGTAGATTCTATTTCCATCTATTGGACTACCTGTGAAGAAAAT
>CAKZUM010000553.1 GCA_937921525.1 uncultured Saprospiraceae bacterium | reverse complement strand
CCCATGACGCAGTCATGGTAAAACAAAAAAACATGGCATCAGCACTAAAAAATCTATCTAAATACAACGAAAAAAAACTCCCCTCCGCAAAAGAGATGACCTTCGGTATCGTCGTAGCCGATTGGAATGACCATATCACCCATGCCCTATACGAAGGAGCCTATGAAACCCTGACAAAGCATGGTGCAGCACCAGACAATATTCATACCATCCAAGTACCAGGGGCCTTCGAATTAACTGGAGGCGCTGCAATGTTAGCAGCAAAGCATTCCTTAGATGCCATCATCTGTTTAGGCTGCGTAATTACTGGCGAAACCACCCATAATGTCTATATCAATCACGCAGTAGCTACAGGATTGACCAACTTAAGCATTGCCTCTGGAAAGCCATTCATCTTTGGCTTATTAACGCCCAATACAGAAGAACAAGCCTTAGATCGAGCAGGAGGCAAATATGGTAACAAAGGTGTAGAAGCTGCTGTAACAGCCATCCGAATGGCAGGTCTCAAAAAAGACTTAGGAGAAAGAAAACAGCGAATTGGTTTCGGCGGATAAACATTCAGTTATACCTCAAAAGAATAAGTTCCAAAAGCTGAGCGGGCTTATTCCCCTAAACACAAAGAGCGTCAAACTAAACACTTCGCAACCTATGATATAGGAGTGGGAATTCCATATAAGAACAGTCCCAACGGGACGACACCCTGTAACCCATGACGCAGTCATGGGGGAATCCGTAACCCATGAAGTAGTCATGGAAGACATCCCGTACCCCATAACGAGTCACAGGACACATCTCCTACCCCATGACACGGTATCCCCAAATAACCTAAGAACTACAAGACAACATAGAACACCCCACCTTATGCCGCGCCCACTCAGGACGCCTAGCAAACCACCGCTCCATAGCAGGATTTTCTGCATAAGGAGTTCTCACTAGCTCAAGTAATTCCTCAATCAACGCGTAATCGCCTTTATCAGCGGCATCAATAGCCAACTGGGCCATATAATTTCTCAAGACATATTTAGGATTGTGCTGATTCATAAATACGGCACGGTCTACATCAGAAAGAGCTTCTAATTGAAGTCTCTCCATATAAGATTGCATCCATTCTTCCCAAGCATTCCAGTGATCCTCTTTAGCAGCTTCTAAGTCATAAAAAGCCAATTCAATAGGAGCTAAAATATTAGTTGTTGCCTCTTTTTTTACTTGATTTAGATTTCTAAAGAAAATCGTCATATCTGTTTCACTAAGGTATAGTTTTTCAAAAAGACTAGTGATCAAATCAATATCTTCTGGAAGTGCTTTTTCTAAACCTAACTTTTGACGCATCATCTGAAAATAAGCTGGACCAAAGCCCTTTTGAGACTCCTGCATAATCGCCTCCAAGGCAGGCGCATCTTGAATGATCGGCATCAAGGCGTTAGCCAATTGGATAAGATTCCAATAAGCGATATTTACTTGATTTCCAAAGCGGTATCTTCTATTTTGACGATCCGTAGTATTGGGAGTCCAATTTGGATCATACCCTTCTAACCAGCCATAAGGCCCATAGTCTATGGTCAATCCTAAAATGGAAAAATTATCCGTATTCATCACACCATGCACAAAACCAACCCGCTGCCAATGTAGCACCATATCCATCGTTCGTTGGACGATTTCTTTAAAAAAGGCGATATAAGTTGTTTTAGATGGTTTACCTAGTTCTGGATAGAAGGTTTGAATCGTATAATCCAACAAAGCTTGCAAAGTAGTTTCATCTTTTCTAGAGGCTAATATTTCAAAATTGCCAAAACGAATGAAAGAAGGTGCCACTCGACAAACAATGGCCCCTTTTTCATAGGCAGAATTACCGTTATACATCATGTCACGCAAGACCTCATCGCCAGTTAGAGACAAAGACAAGGCTCTAGTAGTGGGAACTCCCAAATGAAACATCGCTTCACTACACAAATACTCCCTTATGGAAGACCGCAAAACTGCCAAGCCATCTGCTGATCTTGAGTACGGCGTAGGCCCTGCCCCTTTTAGTTGTATAGCCCACCGCTGGTCATTATGAACTACTTCGGCAAGATTAATAGCACGTCCATCCCCTAGCTGACCTGCCCAATGGCCAAACTGATGTCCTCCATAACACATAGCATAGGGATCACTACCAGGCAACAATTCATTACCTGTAACTATATTCAAAAATGCTTGACTACCCCACTCCTCTTTTGAAATACCTAATAGTTGAGCAACTTCTTTAGCTACACTGATTAATTTAGGGGCGGCTGTCTTTTTGGGCTGCACATAGGAAAAGCAGGCACCTTTGACTTGCCTTCGCGTATTCTCCTTTAAAGGATCAGCGGGCAAGGATTTAGTAAAAGAATCGTTAATTTTTAGTGCATTTATAACAGACATGGCATCTTTATGGTTAGTTATTCTTAAGAGTAGAGAAGTGAAAACAGAGAATAGAGCTACTAAAGAGACCAAAATTTGTCTATTATAAACGAAATCTGTCTCTACTCTCGCTTCTC
>CAKZUM010000552.1 GCA_937921525.1 uncultured Saprospiraceae bacterium | reverse complement strand
TGGCAAAGGTAGCAAAGGAACTTTTGAATGGGGCGGCTATTTTAATACTCAATATTTTGCAGATCCAGAAGAAGGAATAATTGGTATCTTGATGAAACAGACGCAAGGAACGGTGACTGATGATCCTATTGGGAAGTTTCGACAGATGATTTGGCCAGCTATCATTGATTAGGGAGAGACGGAACTTTTTTTTTGAACCTATCTGCCGTTTACTTGCTAGGTAGACACGGAGAATTACTTTGTTGATATATACGGATTTTTAGTCACCGGGAAAAATCATATATCTTAAATCAGAAATCATACATCATATATCCATCACGCTTTGAACTTGATGGATATATGATGTATGATTTCTGATATCTGATTTTTGATTTGCCTGAGACCAAAAATATTATTTAAAAACTATTTAGCAGAATCTAGAACAACAGGCACATCATACAGCTCTCCTTCTCGCTCTACGGTCATAATGACTTTTTGGTTGACTTTATAATCTTCTAGCATCAATAATAAATCATTGTGATTGCTGATTTTTTCATCATTTACGGCTTTAATAATATCTCCTAAGCGAAGGCGTCCTTGGGAATCTCTATAGGTCGGTCGTATACCTGCTCTTTCCGCAGCACCATCCTCTATTACATTGATGACCAAAACACCATCTATTCCTAATTGATTGGTGATTCTTGCAGAAGCGGATTCAACGCCCAGACTAGGTCTTTGTAATTTACCATATCGTATTAAATCTGGAATGACCCACTTGACAACATCTACTGGGATAGAAAAACCAATCCCCGCACTCGCTCCTGAAGGGCTATATATAGCTGTGTTGACCCCGATCAATCTACCTGAAGAATCTAGTAATGGACCTCCCGAATTACCTGGGTTAATAGCTGCATCTGTTTGAATCGCTCCTTTAATTGGTGAGCCTCCTGCGGAGTTAATTTCTCTACCTAATGCACTGATGATCCCTGTAGTAAGCGTCTGATCTAACCCAAATGGATTGCCTATTGCAAATACAAATTGACCTACTTGTAAGTTGTATGATTTGCCTGTTGGTATTGGATTTAACTTGCCGTCTGGTGCTTCTATTTTTAATACAGCTAAATCTTTCGTTGGTGCTGCCCCAACTAACCTTGCTGAATACGTGGTCTGATCGGCGAGTGTTACTGTCGCCCGATCTGCTCCTTCTATTACATGGTAATTGGTAATAATATGCCCGTCATAATCCCAGATAAATCCTGAGCCATTTCCTCTTGGAATTTCCATTTCATTTCTGGAATAATAACTGCGTTTGATGTTAGACGTGGTTATGTATACTACGGAAGGCGTTGCTCTTTCAAATAAATCTATGGTAGATTTCTCTGCATCGTTTAGTCCTCTAGGTGGAAGCGTTGCTCTTTTGGGTGCTTCCTCTGCGGCAGGCATGATTTGTTGGTTGATGACTGGTTGTTGCTCTACTATTACTTCTTTGCTTTTCCACGATACGCCTGCCAAGAAGGCGCCTAGTGCTAATAAGCCTGTTACTATTATTCTTACCATGTTATTCATTATTCTTAATTTTTGTTCACCAAATGGTCGCTTTAGAATAATGTCTTAAATGTCCTAAATGTTGTATGAACGGGGATAAAATTATGAATAAATTGGATGAATGGGGTGGTTTTTTCGATTGAATTTGTTGTTTTTTTATGCGCCACTTGTCATGTCATCCATGTCATGCCATCCATATCCATATCCCCATGACTGCGTCATGGGCTGCAGGGTGTCGTCCCGTTGGGACTGTTCGCTTTCCCATGACTGGGTCATGGGTTACAAGGTGTCGTCCCGTTGGGACTGTTCGTGTGGGATTTTGGGTTTTGGATTTTGTTATTTGTTATTTGGGTTTTGTTATTTGTTATTTGGATTTTGTTATTTGTTATTTGCTATTTAGGTTTTAGATTTTGTTAATCCGTAATTTCTTCTATGTTTACTTTTCTTGTGTGTTCGGAGTGTTTGAAGTTTTTGTTGGGGTCCGCCATTTTGAATAGGGCGGTTATTTGCTTGAATATGAAGGTGGGGATGCCCCATAGACCTGTCCAGATTGCAGGGGGTACTTTGGATAGGTATAGTGTCCAGAATATGGTTAATACAAAGATTGTTAATCCTATGAACATCGCTAGGCTATAGAGTGGATTGAAGACAAATCCTAATAGCATCATGCTGCCAGAAAGGAATAATAGTATGAATAAAGGTGGGGCCACGGTAATCCATCCAAATAGGAATTGATTCCAATTTAAATTCAATAATCCTTTGCCGATTAGGCCAGAAGAATTGGGAAAGTTTTGGAAGTAAGAATAGAGCCATCTACTTCTTTGTGTTTCTACCTGATTGGCTTCGGTTACTTTTTCATCGTAAACTATTGCATCTTTGGCAAAGACGATTTTTTCTTTTCTTCTTAATAAAAAGTTCTGTAATATCTTATCTTCTTGCAACATCTTTTTCCATAAGTGCTTTCCTTTTTGGATGTCCTCTCCATATAAATAGGCTTTATACAATTCTGTCTCTACGGCCATTCCTGAACCAGAAATAACGGAAGAAGAACCGATTAAATAAGGGACATATCGTTCAATATAATTTTTATAAAATTCTCCAATCGCATCAGCACAGGCAAAAATAGTATCTAAGTTTTTGGCCGTCCGTTGCCCTTGAATACTTCTGTAACCTTGGTTAGCGTATCGGTTGATTTCTGTAAGAAAATCTGGTTTTAAAACATTATCTGCATCTAGGATGGTGATGTACTCATGTGGTCGTACGAAATGCTCTACCGCATGAATGATCGATTTAGCTTTTAGATTAAGGGCAGGTTGTGGAAAAAAGACCGTTAGTCTGTCATCTTCGATACCATAGTCAATAGGGTCACAAGAATCTGCTACTACATAAATATGATAATTCTGATGTTTCTGTTTTAATAAAGAATGGACTAAAGGCTTTGTTATTTCGCTATTTTTATAAGCTGTAATAATACAGGCAAAATCATAGTCTTTAGTTACTGCTTTCGTCAATTTTTCCTTTTTAAAAAACTGGGCGATGAATACGGTTAGAAAAGGAAATATTAGAAAGAAAAAGAGGAGGCTGCTAATGATAAGATAGATCAATTCCATGTTAATAAGTATAGGTATAATATCTATGATGCTGTAAAGCATATAGTTATTTAAAGAGACTATTGAATATATGAAAAGGAATAACTAAAGAAGGGTAAATTTTAAAAGGAGCGTATAAACAATATACAACTAAAAT
>CAKZUM010000551.1 GCA_937921525.1 uncultured Saprospiraceae bacterium | reverse complement strand
TCCTTTATTTAATGTCACTCGACTTATCCCTAAATACTTTGAAATTATGGCCCTGCCTCCTACCCCATAATCTAAGGCTAGTCGCCCTAAAAACATTCGTCGCGCACTTCCTTTTAAATGCGAAGCAGCAATTTTTAAACTAGGTAGTAAACTTTCAAAATTTTCTCGGGTAATTCTCATCACACAAAGGTCTTACTTTTATAGTTCAAAATCTTGAAAATGTTTAATTATTTATTTTAAATGTCCTAATAGCTTAAATGAGAAGATGTTAGATAAACAAATCATCCATCGTCAAACTTTGATCGACTAATTCCGTCATCCATTTATTATCAACTAACCCAAAAGTTGTAATAAAAGTAGTGAATAAATGCTTTTTTGATTTGCTGTTATATTGAAAAACAGCATGCTTCTGTCGAATATTTTCGGCAGTTTTTCTATCTATAATGTATGCTCCTTTAGAGAATTTGATTTCACAAATATGAATAGTACCGTCTATTCTATCAACTAATAAATCTATTTGAGTTCCAGGTAAACCATCAATTGGTTTGGCAACATAACTAAACACCTTTGTTAGCATACCGCTAATGCCCAATTTATGTTTTATTTGGGCGATATGCGCAAAACAAACATTTTCGTAAGCATATCCACTCCAACTTTTAAAAGCAGGCGTTTGGAATAATTGATCGAAATCTAAAGTTTGGCTGTCTTTATTTGGTTCTATTTGACTCAAATAAAATAAGCAATAAGAATCTGTCAATCGAAATAAAGTATCCTTTTTTTTCTTACCAATACCTGAAAAGGTTTTTATAAAATCAGATTGCCGAAGTTCTTTTAACGTTTTAGAAAAACTTCCCCCATTCGGTAATTTAGTTAGTTTCAAAATTTCCTTTCTAGTTAAGCCTTTTTGTTTGGTAGAAAGTGCTTTTACAATACTGGTATGTCGCTCGTGTCTTTCAAATAAAGCAGGAAAAAGGCGATTAAATTCATCGAATAAAAAGCCTGTTTCTCTAAAGCATAAATAGTTTATATTTTGAACAGCAGAAAGATCTCTACTGACAAAATCTAAGTACATAGGAATTCCCCCTAATGCCATATAAATAAGTAATACTTGATACCTTGGATATTTGATATTTTTGGCTATTAAAAATTCCTCTGTCTCTTTTAGTGTAAAAGGGTGTAAATGTACAATGTCCGTAATTCTATTATGCAAACCTCCTTTATCATTAATTACTTTTTCAATCATCCAAGAAGTGGCCGAGCCACATATCACCACGACTATATGTTGCTTAGATGCCCAGCTATTCCAGAAATAACTAAATCCTGTTATAAAATCAGAACGCTTACCTGCCATCCATGGCAATTCATCAAAAAAGACCACATATTTTTCAGAAAATTGCTGTTTCTCTAGTTGTTGGGTCAATAAATAAAAAGCATCTAACCAATTACTGGGTGCTTTTACGGAATCAATATATAAACCATAAGCTCGCATACTTATCAAGAAATTATGCAGTTGAGCTTTTTGTTTATCTTTTTGTAAACCCGTAACCTCTAACTTTATATGGTTTTCATAAGCTTTTCTAACCAAAAAGGTTTTACCAACTCTCCTTCTACCTGTAAGTGCAATCAATTCTGGTTTATTAGACTCCAAAGCTAATTGTAGGCGTTGTTTTTCTTCTTCTCTGCTGACTAATAGTTGGGTTGGTTTCATTTATTATTTGAATTTACTTTAGAGGTGATTTTTTATCTTAAACAGCTAAATGTACGTAAATATATATAGATTTAGCTGTTTGATGAAATCATATATAGCTAAATCTTGCAATATTATTGATATAGAAAAAAATATATTTGATTTTATCGTTAAGTTGAATAAATGAACTTAGCATTAGTACTTAATCTAAGTACTTGATTATCAGCATATATATGTTTTGTCCCACTAAACCCTAGAAAATAGTATTTTTGTTATTTGGTCTGATTTTTACATAGTTGTATATTGTAAGCTTTTAAAACACTCTAACCAAACATAAGCACAAGCCTAATAGCAATGAAGAGTATATTTTTAACTGGAATCCTATTGTTCTTATTTTGGGCAGGATTCTCTTCTATGAATGCCCCTGAGGTAACTGAAGCAGAAGAGGATATACTACTGTTCCGCCCACCTGTCCTTGATCCAGATTTTGCTAGCCTTACGCAAGCGTACATAGAACATTTTCAAGAGGTTATGAATGCTTCTAACACGCCCGGAGCTGCCATTGCTATCATCAAGGATAATCAGATATATTACTTAAATGGTTTTGGTGTAAAAAACAATAAAACACAAGAACCTATTGATATTAATACCGTCTTTCGACTAGGTTCCTTATCCAAGGGGGTAGCAGCAACCCTAACAGGTGTAATGGTTGAAAAAGGGACATTAGACTGGAATGCTAAAGTAGTCGATTACTTGCCAGAGTTTGAGTTAAAAAGTACAGAACAAACTACCAAAGTTAACCTAAAGCATTTATTGTCTCACACGACTGGCTTACCTTACCATGCCTATACTGATATGGTAGAGCGAGGCCATGATTTATCCTTTATTAATAAACATTTTAAAACAGTCGATTTAATAGCTAAGGAGGGCGAAGTATATGCCTATCAGAATGCCGTATTTAGTTTGATAGGAGAGGTAATGGAGGTGGCTACTGGGCATCATGTATCTGATTTATTGGCGATGGAACTGTTTCAACCTTTAGGGATGGCGAATGCTTCGGCTAGTTACGAGGGGTTGGTAGAAAGTAACAATTATTCTCATCCACACGCTGGAGGAGGCACTTACTGGAACAAAAGAAAAATTAGTAAAAAATACTACAATGCTATTCCCGCCGGAGGAATCAATGCTAGTATCTCAGATATGAGTACTTACTTGCAATTGGTATTAGGCAATCGTCCAGATTTATTATCGGAGAAAACACTAGATCAATTATTTGAGCCACTTGTAAACACACGAAACAAAAGAAAATATTTTAGACGTTGGCCATTTGTCGAAGAAGCTTATTACGGCTTAGGACACAGGGTAGTGACTACGAACGATGATATTATTATTTACCACGGCGGGTATGTCAACGGATATAAATCTGAAATCTCTTTTAATAGGAAAGATAAAGTAGGTATTTGTGTACTAACAAATGCAC
>CAKZUM010000550.1 GCA_937921525.1 uncultured Saprospiraceae bacterium | reverse complement strand
ATACAAATTATTATTGCCATTTCCTCCCGGATAATAGATGATATTGAAGTCGCCTACATTAAATTGAAAAGGTCGAAAAGCAATATGATTTTCCTCATTATAATAGCCCGTATAGACTTCTATTCCTGCTACGCCTGGGGTACTAGAATAGGCAAAAATATCTTGAATCCCATCTCCGTTATAATCTCTTAATAAGACCCATTCTTTCAAGTTTGGGAAATTAGCCATAAACTTAGGCGCATAGTAATAATCTACTTGATTCTTAGTTCCTCCATTAATAAAAGTCATCCCTACTTGCCCTATTTTATCGTATATGTATAGGTCTTGTATGCCGTCGTTATTCAAGTCTACTTCTGAGTACTGGGGCGCACTCAAGCCTCCTGCGGTGGCTAGTGGTAGGCTTCTTCCGTCTATTATAAATTCTGGAAAGCTTTGCTCTACTTGGGCGGAGAGGGATATGGAGAATAGGAAGATGAGTTGTAAGAAGTAATATTTTTTCATAATATCTTTTTTACCGCATTTTTTTACCACGTATTTTTTTACCACATAGGTACATAGGTCACATAGTACGGCATACACTATGTGATCTATGTACCTATGTGGTAAAAAACAAGTATAATTTTATGCCCTTAAAGTTCATTTGGATTGTGAAAAATCTTAAATCATAAATCATACATCATAAATCCATTTAGTTCAAAGCGTGATAGATATATGATGTATGATTTTTGATATATGATGTATGATTTTTTGCCCCCCCCTCTAGAACGTGGCCCGCACCATCATACTCCCCAAATGCACAACAGGTCGCTCCCCTGTTTTACGGCCTTCATACTGAATACCTAGTTGCAAATTATTAGCCAACTGTCGATCCATACTTAAAGTCCATAAAAAATTTTGGCCATCTTTTAAGCCTTCTAGCAAAGCTAACTCTAAAGTGGGGTTTGTGCTACCTGTTAACGCAATTTGAACAACAGATAGTTCACTTCTAAATACCGTTTTTTGCGTTTTGTTGTATTGCAGACTAGCTTTTAGATCGTGGAAGGTTGCGGTAGCTAGGGCATCAGGTAGCTCATTCTTCGCTTTTTGCCATTCATAGGTAAAGGTTGCCTCCAATTGAGCGTTTGGAACATAGGTTATTTTGGGAATTATCTTTTGATAGTCAATCGCATAATCTCTATTAGCAAACAATTCAGAGCTACGAATACGCTTGCCTAATTGAGCATTAAATTCTGTAATCCAATAAGTGTTGACCGTCCAACGGGTTCTAAAAAATTGCTCTGCGTTTTTACTACTTTCAAAGCCTGTCGTTAGTACGTTTCGATTTCGATTATCAAAATGTCCTAGCTGCATATCATATACAGGGTCTTGTTGATTGAAATATAGGACATTACGAATATTTGCTGCTATATTTACTAGGGAGGTATCTACTATATTTAGTTCAAATGGATTCCATACAGATATGCCATCATTCGCCCTTACCTTTCTATTGATACGCAAAGTAGAGATCGTGGAAAATTTGGATAATGCCTTTTTCCAATTGGTCTTACTATGCCAAATAGCTCTTGGTGATATATGCAGACTTTGGTTGAGTAGCACATTGTTGGTTCTTATAAAATCATTCGTAAAAGTATTAATACGGATATAGTTGGCTTGATCTCTAAAAGGGGAAACTACAAACTCATTTAGCTGTGGGATGCTGTCGCCGTTTAGATCAAATTCTTCTGTAGGATTCCATACAAAAGTACCTTCCCCTGTATTGACTCTAATGAATTGAAATTCATTCTTAGCTTCTTGCCCTGCTCCAATTTCATAATTGGTATGCACCCGAACCGACCCTTTCCATAGTTGCAAGTTGTAATCTAGTCGCCCTAGGTAAGTAGCCCTTGCGTCTTGATTTGTTAATTCCTTATTATTAATAGCTAGGTTTCGATAGGTGAAATTCCATTTTAATTGTCCACCTCGTTGGTATTGCCACGCACCTAATAAATTCACCTCATCAGCGGTGGTACTTTTTAAAAATGATTTATTTTGTGGGGCAAAGTCATACCGTTTGAGGTATTCTAATTGCCAAGAAAATTTTCCAGTAGTAGGCTTTTTGATAAAGACCTTATAGAGATCCCAATAAAAACTGGTGGCACTCAAGGTGTCTGTGGCTACATATAATCGCTCATTCCGTTCTCGTTCTCCATAGGCACCAATGGTCCAATTATTTAATTGCTCAAAAGTTTTTGAAATGCTTAGCTTTGGGCGAAAAAATTGAGTTTGCTCTGTGGCAGTTGTAGTCGATAATAAATTACCTTCCAAATTGATCTGGTAGCCATTATCTGTATACCGAGTATTTAAAAAATGCTTCCTTCCATCATAGGTAGCCCCTCTAAAAAACCCAGAAAAGGTATAGCCTAAATCAATCGTTTCCCCCTTTGTAAAATGAATACTCCCCTGCCCTATTTGTTCATTCTCTTTTTCTAAGGAATTGGCAAAATCTATATTCCAATCTCGATTAAATTCTGCAACTCGATAAGGATTTAAGGCTTGAAAATTTTGTTGTACAAATTCATATTTGAATAAACTTTCTAGTCGCCAATCCTTTTGCCCAATAGGTCGATCAATCGCATAATTAAGGTAGAGTGCCGTCCCTTGATTATCGGATTGATCTTTGTTGGATAAACGATTTAAATCTGTATTACTCAATGCCCCTTCTATTGATAGATTGGAAAATTGGCTAAAATCATAAGTTGTTCCTAGTGTAAATAATTGTTGCTTTTCAGGGGCGGTCAATTGTTGAATAGGGGCAAAATTTCCTTGTCTTATCCCCAACTCATTCGGGGCAACCCATTCATAGACTCGTCCATTCGCACCAGTTGCCGTAGCTTCTAAATAGTCTCCATTACCAAATCCAACTTCTGTAAAACGAGCTGTAAATAATTCGGCTTGACTATTAGACGTCTGCATTAATATGGTAGTGGGTATTCGGATTGGTTGATTCTTTGAATCTGAAATAAAATAAAAAGTATCTTTTTGTAAATATTGAATTCTAGCAGGACTAAATTCGTCCTCTATCGCTCGCACACTAGAAGCAAACGTATTTTGCAAATCATCTCCCACTTCCTGCAATTGTAATAATTGGGCATCACTTAACTCCGTATATCCCAAAGCATTTTTGCTGTCTTGCTGCGCTATTACATTGAAATAGACAGACGCTTTTTGGGTTTCATATTTTGTATTCCAAGCGTATAGGGATCGTTGAAAAGATTGGTCTACATATTCTAATTCTACTATAATTCGACGATCCTTCGTAATCAATTGGCGGTTCATAAAAGTGAGCTCTCCTCTGTTGTAGTCAATCACATAATCTTCTTCGATACCTCTTATTAGTAGCTGCCCATCTATATATACCTTTTCTGTTCCAGCTAAGACAATAATGAATGGCTCGCCTTGATTGCCCATTAATCTATAAGGCCCTTGATTGCCTTCTTGGGGAGTAATATTGTTACGTACAAATTTGCCTCTAGAGACTGCTACACTGGCTTGGGTGCTTAACTGTTTATCTTTCTCTTCGAGATCGGCTGCGGATTTAATGGGTTCTTCTTTATCTAAAATATTGTCCCAACGAAAAGTAAATCCTTGCAATTTTTTAAAATATTTAGAAAAATAACCCGTAGGATTTTGTAGTTCATAATCCCCTGCTGTTAGACTAGTATTATGGCGATTAATTTGAATAAAAATTTTATCAAACTCATTCAACTGTTGAGTATTCCCCTCTGCTTGTAATGGAATATTTTCATCTGTCAACGCTGCTATAATTTCTGTATCGTCGCCTACTTTTCCTGCTATTTGTAAATTGAAACTAGAGTTCAATACCAAATCTTGACTATTCCCAAAAGAGACGCCTCTTGCAAAGCTACCTGTATACGTTAAGCCTGTATTACGAGCTATAGCTGTAGGCTTGTTTGAGTTGTTACTTCCATAATCAAAGCCTATATAATCACTCTTCTGATTGGTTTCGATCAATGCCGTATCCAACTGCGCTACTGACCGTTGCAAATCAATAGGAAAAACTCGGTAACTAATCTGGAGTGAATCACTATCAGAGATCGGGGAAA
>CAKZUM010000549.1 GCA_937921525.1 uncultured Saprospiraceae bacterium | reverse complement strand
GAAAAATGGAACAGGATTATTACCAATGACAGCTACGGTAGCACAGCAATTAGTGAATGCCGAAAATGGAGAAGTAGCTAAGATTAAGTACTTAGCAGGATTCCCACGGTCTTATCGTTTTGACGCAAGTAGAGGATATTTTAATGTTGGAGGTATCCAAGCCATCAGCAAAAAGGACGAGCCGATTACAATTATACCTGTAGCGTATCGAATTTTTACAGCCGATATTCTAGGCGTAACTGGAAAAAAATGGGTAGAGATTTTCTTTTTAAACGAAAGTAATCAACTATGTAATATTTTATTTCATGGGTATAGCGTTGACAGTTTATTAGAAAATACGCAAGAATTATTTTACGATGATGTAAACCTTTGCGGAGTGGCTTTGACTATCCAACCGATTGGAAAAACTTCCAAGCAACAGGACGAAAATGGCAAACATCCAAAATACTATATTGGTAAATTCACGTACCAATTATTGGATGAAGTAGCTAGAGAGAATTTACAAGCAGCTACAAAAGGATTACAGATTTGGAGATCTGATACTGTAGCGACAGAGGTAGATACCCAGATAGCGGTGAATTATCAACCACCAGTTGCTGTACAGGAAATAGCAGAAGAGGGTGACGTAACCGCAGTTATTCCAGATACAAGCACCTCCACACCAAAGGCAGCTAAGCGTAGCAAGCGAAAAGAAGTGGCAGTAGGGTAGTCCTAATTTTTTGAAACAGGTTTTAAGGGTGGTAGGCTATTGAAAAATAGCTACCACCTTTTTACAACATCTAATAGCTATGCCAAAAGAATTATTGTCGAGTTGTTGTAATGCAGCTGTCTTTCAATTCAAAGAGGACAAGGAAACAGTTTGTTTAGCTTGTTATCATACGACGGATGTTCAAGAAGCTTTGGAACTTGATAGGGTAGGGCTATACAAGATAGAATTACATCGTATTGTGGGGCAATTGATTTTCTTAATCGTATTGATTAAGATTATTGATTTGATATTGTTTTTATTTAAATATGTATAGGATAGTGATTTTCAAAATGTTCGTCCTCCTTAAAAGGACGGACATTTTGAAACAACCTACGGAAAAGCTTTGCGCATATTCGGCTTATGAAAAACACCATGCCTACAGTAACTCTGCACTTTTCTGCCTATGAATACGATGCCTACGGCGATTGCTCCACACATTTTCGGCATATTAGCAACCGCTCATTTACGGCATATTCAAAAAACACAACCTACGGATTGGCTCCTCTCTTTTACTGCCTATGAAATACGATGCCTACGGCGATTGCTCCACACATTTTCGGCTTACGATAAATACTATGCCTACGGCTTTTGCCCTGCACTTTTTCTGCTTACCTCCCTCCCGCAATGAACGGCATATAAATGGAAACTAAATTCAAGCAAACACTTATTCTTATCCTTTCCATCACAACAATATCTACCCAAAAAAAGTTATATCAGGAAAATAATATGCCTTACTACAATGACCTCCGACCAAACTCAGACACCAAGAGAAAGGATTATGCTGCTTTATTTCCAGATATGAAAGATCCTGCAAAAAAGCGTTGTATTCGTCAGTTACTAGAACTGCGTAATGGCTTAGATAAGGAAGTAGCTATCAAAAAAGCAGACCAAAATCTCCTTATTGCCAGTTGGAATATAAAGGAGTTTGGACACTTGACTAAACGAAGACCAGAATCTTATTTCTATATTGCGGAAATCATGAACCGCTTTGATCTTATTGCTATTCAAGAGATTAAATCTAGTTTGGATGATTTAAATATTGTGATGCGACTTTTGGGTAGTGATTGGAAATACATGATTAATGACATTACAGAAGGAGATGCAGGGAATTCTGAACGCTCCGCTTATGTCTATAATACGAAGCGTGTGAAATTAGCAGGTATCGTTGGAGAAATTTCGCTACACGATGAATTGACCAAAGACAGTGAAATAAAACAGTTAAAGCGGTCACCCTATATTACAGGATTTGTAGCAGGGTGGAAAAAATTCTCGCTTATTAATTTGCATTTGCATCCTGATAAGCAGAAAGATGATTTGGCTTATCGTAAAGAAGAAGTTCGATTGCTATTAGCCGCCATCAAGGAAAAAGTAGATAAGGGTAGATTTTGGAATGAAAACTTGATTATGGTGGGGGACTTCAATTTTTACGAAGGTGCTAATAAAGATGAAGAAACAATTCAATTAATTTACAATGCAGGCTTCAAGGAAATAGAAAAGCTAATAGGTGTAGATACTAATGCTTCTAAGACCGAAGCTTATGACCGTATGTTTTTTAAGGTGAACAAATATTTTAAAATTGAAAAAGATAGTAATGGATTAGAAAATGGAAAAGTTTTTAATCCATACACCTACGTCTATAAAGCACATGATTTTGAAGAATACAAAGTAGAAATGCTTGCCGACTATGGTGGATCAAAGAATCTAGAGGAATCAGATTTGCTATCTAAATATTTCTTGCAACATTGGCGTCGGGGACAGTTGTCCGATCATTTCCCTATTTGGGCAGAAATAGTTATTGATTCTTCGGATGATTTTTTAGTAAATAAGTTAAAGGAGTTTGTAGAATAAGGGATCTCCCTTAAGTCCGATTTCGACTCAAATTTCCACTTTCCTTATCTTCATAGGACCTATTCCTATAATAGTAGTTTCTCCTTCTATCAAATAAACGATTACGATTACTATCTAACTTATGTTAATGTCTATTAATAAGCATAAGGTTAAAAAGGATGGTAAATCCAGTAGAACGGCATATTAAGTGTTTTTTCATAGATAGACTTTTCGTATCTTACCTTTAATTAATACGAAGTGTCACCAACCAAGGCACATTCAGCAAATCGGATAGATTTGATGCTAGTTTTTCCGTATTATTTAATTTGATTGTATCCTTCATTGAGTTGTTATATTCTGTTATTTAAATAGTGTGTTTGTTACTCAACGGTGGATATAATTTTTGATTAGCTCAGTAATTTAGTTGTAAGCCAAACAATAAATCTTAAATAATGAAAAAGCAATTTTTAATTTTCACCCTGATTCTAACCTTTACATCTGTTTATGCACAACAGGATAAAATTGTATTAGGTGAGTTTTGTTATCATGAAATGATTAAAGGGCAAAAGAGTATGGGAACTGCAATATAATAAACGGATTGAACTGAAATTTAAAAGTGGATATCAGATTACAGTTAAGAATGGAGATAAACACAAATTAATAGAAATCATAGAGAAGTATAAAACGATGACTTCTGATAAAACGATTTCTCTCGGCAACTATAAACCAGAAACAATTGCTGGTCTCCCCGCTATAAAAGGAAAATATTCAGCAGTTATAGATGGAAAGAATTCTATAAGTATCTTTTATGACGGAAAAAAAATAATAATTGAAATACCTCAACTTAAAGATATGTTTGGAAGTGGAACTTCTCCAAATCAAACTATTTTTATTCCAGGAAGCTGTATAAAGGATTTCCTAGCTTGTTTGAAAGAGTAAAATTAAATTTCTGCTTGAAAAGCTACTTGCATTTAGAAAAAGAATCTAAATGCATACAGGAAGTAGCTATTAGATAGTAAAGAATGTAATTGAGATACAGGCATATTGATACACATGTTAATATCGAAAAGTTAGAGGCAAGCTGAAAAAATGAAAAGAAAAACGATAGAAAACCTGCTTAAAGAAATTAATAGCTTCTGTAACCTTAAAACTCAAGAATGGATTAAGGATGGTACAGTATTTATCCATCCAAATAAAATTTCAGATATTCAGATAAAATCAATTGATTTAAGCAAGTATAATAAAACAGGTTCTTATTCAAGTATTAGTACAGGAGGGATTTACAGAACGGTAATTCAGCCGAAAAACCCAGTAACTAATTTACCCAAAAAGTTAATTTCAGCCTTTAAGAAAACCAAATCATACAATAAAATAATAAATCAAAAATCATTATTAAATCCAATTAAGGAACAATTATTTAATAATTTCTTACTCCACTATTGCCACTATCTTTTAATCAAAGAATTTGATTCTAATCCAGATTTTAAGCAAGAACTTGTAGATACTTTATTAGTTACATTAAGAGTAAGAAAATATAAGTATATAAAATATTTGTACTCTCAAGGATTAATAATTGTGGAAGATGAGATTAAATTGAAATTCGAGACCTTTTTAATTAGGATTCGTAAACCAACAGTATTAGAATTTGCTCACCACAGCAGGGCATATAATTCAGAACAAATAAATTGTATTGTTGAAATTGAATATTTCGATGAACGTCCTAGAATAGATTTTCAATATGGTGAAAAAATTCTTTCCACAGTTTTAAGTATATATTCTATGAGTAGTTTTACTATAAACTATTCAAGGAAAATAATTGAATTCTCTGATTTGATTTGGGATAACAAATCAACTAGACTCTATAAGAACAGAGATACATTTAAAACGAAAATATTCAATACTGATAAATCCAAATTGCAAAATTTCTTGAATAATTTTTCTGATTCGATTAGCAAAATCGAAAATGAGAAAAATGAAAAAGATACTTTTATTTACTCTTTAAAGTTAGCGATTGAGCAATATAAGGACTGTTTACTTAATGTTAAGGTAGGATGGAAAAAAAGAATCACACAATCAATTATGGGACTTGAATCAATTTGGTTAACAGATAATGATAAAGAAACAATTGGGTACAAGCTAAAGATTAGAACTTCAAAAATCTTGATAATAATGGGATTGGATAAAAATGAAGTGCCCAAAAATCTTGGAATAGCGTATTCGATACGTTCCTCGTTTGCACATGGTTCCCCTATAAAATCAGAATTAAGAAAGAAAATAACTAAAGGAACAATAAAAACTTTAGAATTAGAAAAAGAAATATTGAATTATTTAAGAGTATCAATTGTAGTTGGTATGATGCTAATTGACAGGAGAAAACAAGACTTCGTAAATAGTATGACAAAATCGATTTACGATGAATCCGAAAATAAAATACTAAATAAGGAATTAAACAATATTAAGGTAGTGGTTAAAAGAAGCCTGCCTCTAACATTAAAGGCTGATAGGCATGGCGAAGCCTGACGATCAGCCTGTGTTGAACGAAGCGGGACCAAGAAGAAGCTATGGGTTTTCAATTAATCGAGAAGAGATTTAAAAGTTCCTGCAGTAGCTACGAGAATTTTAAACT
>CAKZUM010000548.1 GCA_937921525.1 uncultured Saprospiraceae bacterium | reverse complement strand
AACTTGAGTTTGCATTAAAATAGTCACCTAGCTCGCTAGGCAACAATTTTAATGCTTCCTCAAAACCCTAAGCTATTGATAATCAGTTCGTACAAATTTTAGACAAGCTCTAAAAGTGTACGGTAAAGAAATTTATTTTTGTTAATAGTTTATGGAACAGTCTTTAGGACGTTTGAAAATGATGAATTAATATTGTTTGAAAATGAAATACATCTCTACTCTCTGTTCTCTACTCTCTCTTCTTTTCTAATGCATTCTATCTCCCCGCAATTCCATATTTTTTAAAATTTCAGCCTCATGTGCTAAATACTCCTGCCAACGAATTTTTACTTTTTCCTCTCCACAATACGTCTTCGCTAGGTCAATAAACAAGCGATAATGACCTGCTTCTGAAACCATGAATTTATGGTAAAATTCCTTTAAGTCCTCTTCGGCAATATGTAACGACAATAGCCTAAACCGCTCACAACTCCTAGCTTCAATTAAGGCACAAACAAGCAGATGTTCTAATAGTTGATCGTCTCTAGATCCGCCTGTTTTGACAAATGCTCTTAGCTTATTAACGTACTCATCTTTTCTTTGATAGCCTAATTTCAAATTGCGCTTATCCAACTCCTTCAAGACCATTCTAAAATGGCCCCATTCTTCGGTGACAATAGGTGCCAACTCTCTCACTAGTTCAAACTTTTCAGGAAAACGTTGAATTAAGCTAATGCAATAGGTCGCTGCCTTTTGTTCACAATAAGCATGGTCGGTCAGAATATCGACTAGGTCTTTTTCTGCTAAATTCACCCATCTAGGGTCTGTTGGTAATTTTAATCCTAACATAGTTTTTTGTTTAGACTGCTGTGCTGTGAGAAAGGCTAACAAGTTCAATTGTCATCAACTAGATGTCTAAATACGCATAATTCAACGCGGATTTAACTGATTTTATAGGTCGCCTGTATTTAGATGTGTCCAGTAGGTCGAGAGCGTGACACAGCAAGTCTAATACCTGTCAAAATCACTCACGACCTACAAAAATCAAAAAATATCCGTGTAACTACAAATCAGTTCCGCGTTGAATTATGCTAGAATAGAAAAGTCAACATCATACATCTGACTTCTGACAGTTCCGGAGGAAACGATCTGACCTCTGACTTCTTATCTGACCTCTGACTTCTCCCTAAGACATAGCCGCAATAGCCGGCAATTCCTTTCCTTCTAAAAACTCAAGCATCGCACCACCGCCAGTAGAAACATAACTGACATCATCATTCAATTTCATTTGCGTAACAGCGGCAACAGAATCTCCGCCACCTACCAAAGAGAAAGCACCTTCCTTGGTTGCGGCAGCGACTGCGGTAGCAATAGATTTTGTACCGTTGGCAAAGTTAGACATTTCAAAGACACCCATAGGGCCGTTCCATAAAATTGTTTTAGATTTTAGGATGACTTTGGAAAAGTCAGCTATCGCTTTTTCTCCAATATCTAAACCCATCCAACCCTTACGGATACGCTTGCTAGACTTCGTTTCGATACTTGCTTCATTACTGAAATTATCAGCGATCACAGAATCTTTAGGTAGTAATAATTTAACCCCTCTTTTTTTCGCTTTAGCTATCAGCTTATTCGCTAGTTCTAGTCGATCATCTTCTACCAATGAATTACCGATATTTCCACCTTGTGCTTTCATAAAAGTATAAGCCATTCCACCACCGACAATTACATTATCCGCAAATTCAATTAGCTTTTCTAGTAAAAGCATTTTATCAGACACTTTAGCACCACCAATAATAGCCGTCAAAGGACGATCTGGGTTATTCAATACCTTATTGGCATTCTTAATTTCTGCCTGCATGAGGTAGCCAAAAGACTTTTCTCCTTGCTTAAAAAACTTTGCCACTGTCGTAGTGGAAGCATGTGCTCTGTGAGCAGTCCCAAAAGCATCATTAATATAAACATCCCCTAGCTTCGCTAGTTGTTTAGCAAAGGCCTCTTCTCCTTTCTTTTCTCCTTTGTTAAAACGGGTATTTTCAATGATTAAGACCTCACCCATGGGTAATTGCTTGGCCATCTTTTCTGCTTCTTTGCCAACGGTCTCCGAACAAAAATGCACTTTGGTTTTTAGAAGTTTTGCTACATGTGCTACCACATGGTTCAATGTGAATTTTTCCACATCAATACTACCATCCTCTTTCGTCTTTTTTAATGGACGACCAAGGTGAGACATTACAATGGCAGCACCGCCATCTTTTAAAATCTTCTTTAGTGTCGGTAATGCTGCCCGAATACGTGTATCATCTGTAATTTTAGAAGTTTTGCTATCTAAAGGAACATTGAAATCTACTCGAACTAATGCCTTTTTATTTTTAAAATTGATATCCATAATTTTACTTATTGTATTTTGTACACAAAGCTAAAGAAAAGTTTTGAGATTTGGCCCTTACTACTCTGTAATAAATGTAAATTAAAGTATTAATAGCTGTTCCGATCGGTCAAAATTTAGGCTGGATGCCCGACAAAAACAGCGAAGCTTTTGTTTTTGTGACAAGTTTATCAACGTAGTTGATACTAGTTATACCACAAATTTAGGAATGAATTAGCTAGGAGTGTTTTTACCACATAGATACATAGGTCACATAGCATACGTCATACTATGTGACCTATGTATCTATGCGGTAAAATTGTCAACTACTTTTGTGGTGTAGGCATTCTCAACTCACAATTCTCCATTAAGAATTAAGTCTAGTACTTATCTAGTCGATTTTCAGATAATTGACCTTATTCAATTCAGGTGGATGCTCCACTATTTTCTTGATCTTTTCGTACACCGTCTTGTTTTTTACAAAATTGACGCCTTCTAAGTCAAGCACAAGAATTGGGAGATCAGGGTCAGACTTAATAAAATCAAAGTAAGCCGACTGTACTTTTTCCAAATAACTATTAGCGATCTCTTGTTCCATAGTCCTACCTCTTTGCTGAATGAATTGTTGCAATTCGGATACAGGTCGATGCAAATACACCAACAAGTCGGGCGTAGGCAGCCCATTATTTAAAGTTTTAAATAACTTAGTAAATAATCTATTTTCCTCATTTAATAAATTCTTTTTAGCAAAAAGTAATGTTTTAATAAAGAAATAATCCGCTATAGTATATTGTTGAAATAAATTTCTGTTGGAGAAATGATCTTGTAGCTGCTTATACCGCTCGGTCATAAAAAACAGCTCCACCTGAAAGGCATATCGCTCAGGATTCTCATAAAACAAAGGTAAGAATGGATTATCCGTAAATTGTTCTAATACCAAATCATAGTTCCAATCCTTAGATAGCATTTGGCAGAGCGTTGTTTTACCAGCCCCAATATTCCCTTCTATGGCTATGTAGTTATACTTTTTTGACATGCTTAAAATTGTAGGGAACGGACATTCATTTTATAGCCATTCCGAAGGCGCAATGATAGGCAAAGATTTTTAAAAGAAGAAATCAAATCGAGGCTACATAGGATAAAAACGGTTAATTGAGAAAGATCAAGTTCTCACAGTGCTAGACATAAAATAATTGAATCACAAAAGGCATATGGTGGCAAAGCCACAAACTTCTTTTGTGGTTCAAACTAAAATCGTATTGTAATTCGAAAAAAAGAAAGACTTTGGATTCTTGCATAACTTAAAATCCTAGCAGAGTCGATGGTTTAAGTTTTGAAACCATAGAATTCTATCAGAAAAGGCGCTAGATAATCAGGTCATTAACGACGAATTCTTGGTGGCAGACATTTTAAAAATGGCTGACACCTTTTCGTAGACCCCAAGTATCAGCCACTTTGTAAGTGTCTGCTACTAAAAGTCCGTCTCTTAACTTGACGGCTTACAAACTTAAACCATCGTTTGTACAAAGATTCTAATTTAAGGGATTGATTTTAGTACTGATACTTTGTTCGTAACTGTCAACATCACTCACGACCTACAAAAATCAAAAAATATCCGCGTGGCTACGAAGTAGCTCCGTGTTGAAGTGCGCCGAGCATGACATACCTCTAAAGGGTGCAAGTCCCTAAAGAGCCTAGATGACAAGGAATCTTAGCTGAAGGCAAGGGTGTCCACCGTGAGGTGGAATCTGAAGGAAGCCGTAGGCAAAATTAGGTTTTGACG
>CAKZUM010000547.1 GCA_937921525.1 uncultured Saprospiraceae bacterium | reverse complement strand
TTATAAGACATAATTCAACGCTGAGCTACTTCGTAGCTACACGGATTTTTTTGGATTTTTGTAGGTCGTGTATCTAGGCGTTGACTTTTTTTATTACTAATTGTGTCCTACTCCAATACGGAGCTACTTCGTAGCTATATGGATTTTTGTAGGTCGTGAAGGATGTTGACAGTTGAAAGTCACCATACAGGTATGTCACGCTCTCGACCTACTGAACACATCTAATACAGGCGACCTATAAAATCATTTAAATCTGCGTTGAATTATGCGTATTTAGACATCTAATTCCTTAAGTTGACGACATTCCATTTGCAGTGGTCGGATGAAACGTGCAGCTTGATCGGACCACTGTAAGTGATCCGATCAATTTCAAGAAAATGCCTCTAAATTGTTTTACACTCTTTTTATTTGATCTCTTTCACGGGATTTGTCAAAGAATCATTTTTGATAAACGCTACTCAATAAAAAACATGGAACAAAATCCCTTATACCCCATCTTTTTAAAATTACACACTTTGAAAATGCTCATTGTAGGAGCAGGGCATGTAGGCTATGAAAAAATGTTTTTTATTTTAAAAAGTAGTCCAGAGGCTAATATTACAGTAGTCGCTCCATGGGTATCTCCAGAAGTAAGGGAGCTATTAGAAAAAGGAGATTATAAAGTAACGATTATCAAAAAAGAATTTGAACCATCCGATTTAGATGGAATGGATTTGGCAGTTGCGGCAACGGACATCAAGGAATTAAATAGACAAGTACAACAAGAAGCAAAGGCGAGAAAAGTGCTCGTTAATGTAGCTGATACGCCAGAACTTTGCGATTTTTATTTAGGGTCTATCGTTACGAGAGGTAATTTAAAAGTAGCTATTTCTTCCAATGGAAAATCTCCAACTTTTACCAAACGTTTTCGACAAGTATTAGAAGAAGTTTTACCAACAGATACGGGAGCTGTATTAGAAAACCTAAAAGTAATACGAGATCGTTTGAAAGGAGATTTTGAGTATAAGGTGCAAAAGTTAAATGTCATTACTGCCAATATGGTCGAAAGTGGTGGCGTCAAATGTGCGGAATGTCCCAACCGAAAAGATTGTCCAGATTATGAAAAATGTAATTGTTAGTAGTTGTATTTTATGTAGTCTATAAACCAAGTTTTCTAAAAAAATATTGTTCTTTTTGCATTGGCAAAAAAGAACCAAAAACCCTAGACAAAAATAATCCCTCCGGTATTTTTGTCGGGCCACCCGCCCAGATGTTGACCAAACATAGAGTTTTTTTTAAATATGAAATTACTTAATTTGCAGAATAGTAAGATTTAAATAACAACAAAATCTTATGAGTGTGTGACAAATTAGGGTCAGAAATAATACTAAAGCAGGAGTTTAATAGAATTCGTAAATTTAGTTTGCGAAAAAAAAATAAAAACTCTAAAAAACTCCTGCGGTAATATATGGAAAATTCAGCATTAAGTAAGATTATAAAAAGAGAAGTAGCAAAGTTAACAGAATTGACAGAAGAATATATAGATAAAGACACTCGTGTAGATAGGATGGAGTTAGGGTTGTTGAAAGAATTGCTATCGATTTGTTTTACATTGTTAGATTATATTCTACAGCAAAAGATAAGTCAAAAGTTAGATAAAACGCCAATAATTAAAAGTAAAGAAAAGATATTTCACAAGGGGTTACAGTCAAGAAACTATCAAAGTTTATTCGGACTCCATCATATTTCACGACCAAGTTACTGGACAAAAACAACGGGTAAATTATATGTAGTAGACGAAGATTTAAGTTTACCGAAAGGAAATTGGTCTTATAATTTACAAGAATTAATAGGTTTAAATGCCTCAGAGAATGATTTTAGAGAAAGTGTAAAAATAGTTAATAAATTATTAGGTTTGAAATTAAGCGGTAAATCTTCAGAACGAAATTCAGGTCGTTTAGGAGCAGTAATCGACATGTATTATGATGAGAAAAAGGTAGAACCAAGAACAGATTTAGTTTGTTTTAGTGCGACCTTTGACGGCAAAGGTGTACCAAAAATAAAAGAGGCAAAAACAAAAGAAGGCAACCCTAAAAAAAGATTGGGCAAAGGAGAAAAAAGAGGGATTATGCAAATGGCTACAGTAGGAGTAATGTCATGTTTTGAGCCAAGAAAACGAACAAGTACTAGTATTATTAACACGCTGATGGGTAGTCCATTAAGTAAAGTGCAGCCAGATGGCGCAACAAAACTAGAGCGGCAAGTCAACGATAATAAATGGCATCAGAATATACATAGGCGTGCATTTTTAGCAAACCAAGAAAAAAGTATAGATTATGGGATTCGTTATATAAAAGAAAGGATGAAGCATCCAAATAGTAAATTTGTTGTACCTCTGGATGGCGGTATCGGCTTAGAAGACAAAGTGTTAGCAGCAGTCAATAAATATGAACTTGAAGCACAATTCGATGGAATAATAATGGATATTATTCATGTGAGTGAATATGTATGGAAAGCAGGTACCGCATTGTATGGAGAAAAATCTAAATCACGTGCTCCTTGGGTAAGGGAGACACTAGAAGATTTGTTAGCAAGTAGAACAGATAAAGTGATTGAGCGATTAGAGGAGGCGGTAGAAAAAAAGAGGTTATCAAAGACAAAAATTAAGCAGATTCAAAAAACGATTACCTACTTCAAAAACCATAAACATAAAATGGATTATAAAACATTTATTGACAAGGGGTATCCTGTGAGTTCTGCTTTAGTGGAAGCAGCTTGTGGACATTTAGTTAAGCAGAGAATGGAACAAAGTGGTATGAGATGGTCTTCTACAGGGGCTCAAAATATAATGGATTTGAGAGCAGTAAAACTAAATGATGATATGGAGGATTTTATCGAATTTGTAATTACCAAAGACAGAATTAGAAAAAATGACAGAGTTGCTTAATATTACTTTTGACCCTAATTTGTCACACACTCAATTCATTTTTAAACAACTTCGTTATCAATAGCTAATGTTGATTACTTAGTAGTATTAAATTTATTTTAAATAATATCACTAAAAAATACACCATAAATGAAAAAGATTTTAATTAATGACGGAATTCATCCTGATGGACAACAAATGCTAGAAGAAGCAGGCTATGAGGTGAATACCAACAAAATTGCACAAGAAGATTTGCCAAGTCAATTACCAGATTATGATGCAATTTGTGTAAGAAGTGCGACTAAAGTAAGAACAGATTTAATCGACCAATGTCCTAATTTAAAAATCATCGCCAGAGGTGGAGTAGGTTTAGATAATATTGATGTCGATCATGCAAAGTCAAAGGGAATTGAAGTAATCAATACACCAGCAGCTTCTTCTAAGTCCGTTGCGGAATTGGTTTTCTCTCACTTGTTTTCTTTGGCTAGATCTCTACACTTATCGAACAGAGATATGCCTGCGAAAGGGGATTCAGAATTTAAGAAATTAAAGAAGGCGTATTCTAAAGGTTTAGAATTACGAGGAAAGACAATTGGTATTATTGGCTTTGGTCGTATTGGTCAAGAGACTGCCAAAATTGCTTTGGGTTTGGGGATGAATGTGTTGCCAGTAGATTTGTACATCAAAGAGGCAACCATTACCTTGGAGATTCCACAAGCAGATTTTGATGTAGAGGTGAATTTACCAACAGTAGACATGGAGGATATGTTAGTAGAAGCTGATTTTATTAGTTTACATGTTCCGTTTTTAGGTAAGCCCGTTTTAGGTAAGGAAGAATTTGCGGCAATGAAGGATGGCGTAATCGTATTGAATGCAGCTAGAGGTGGTACAATTGATGAAGATGCATTATTAGCAGCATTAGAAAGCGGTAAGGTAAGTGCGGCAGGCTTAGATGTGTTTGAAAATGAGCCAACACCTAGAAAAGATTTATTAAATCATCCAAGAGTTTCTGTTTCTCCACATATTGGAGCGTCTACTATGGCGGCACAAAGAAACATTGGGTTGGAATTAGCAGAAAAGATTATTGCGCAGTTTGGCAAAAGCTAAAATGTAGCTGAATTTGTTTTGTCCAGCAACTTCCCGTTGCTGGACAAATTAAGACAGTTAGGGTCAGCCGTCAGGCTAAGAGACGGACTTTTAGTAGCCGCCACTTAAAAAGTTGCTGATACTTGGGGTTACGAAAAGGTGTCAGCCATTTTCAAAATGTCTGCCACCAAGAATTCGTCGTTAATGACCGTCTACTTAACCATTCTAGCTACGAGAAAAAATCCTCCCAACATCAAAGCACCAATAGCTCCCCACAACATCCAATTACTTCCTTCTTCTTGATTCGATTCATGTTCTGTCGCGGAAATATCTTGAGAAATACCCTGTCCAGATAAAGCTTTCACAATCACATCCGTATTATACTTTAACATGTCAATATAAGACGGCGCAGGGCTGTCCTTATCTCCAATAGAATCGGCATATAACTGTCCGCCTATCTTTATATCATTATCCTTTGCCAATTGTTCTAATAATTTAGGATTGATGGTACTTTCAATAAATACAGCAGGGATTTTGCTGCTTTGAATCACTTTGTTCAATCGCATAATATCAGAAGTTTGTACCTCTGCATCAGTAGAAGTACCGAGTATAGCTTCTAGGCGAATACCATACTTTCTACCATAATATTGAAAAGCATCATGAGAGGTAATCAATATTCTTTGAGATGCTGGAATCTTTTCAACTTGATCTACAATATATTGGTCTAAATCTTCTATTTGTTTTTTATACACCCCATAATTGAATTCAAAAGTCTCTTTATGTTCAGGGGCTAATTCGACCAACGCATCTTTAATGTTTTTGATATAGATGAGTCCTAGACTAGCATCCATCCAAGCATGAGGGTCGGCAGAATTTTTATAGGCAGCACTTTCTATAGGCTTGATTCCTTCCGTTACCCTTACTGTTTTTGCCTTCGTTCCAGAATTAGCAATTAAGTCATTTAGCCAGCCTTCAAAGGTGAGTCCATTTTTTAAAACTAAGTCTGCTTGATTGGCCAGTTGTGCATCCTTTGGCGTCGGTTCATATAAATGAGGATCTCCTCCAATAGGAACAATTGTTTTTACGGTCACCTCTCCTCCAGCAATATTTTCTGCCATATCTCCCAACATGGATGCAGTGGCTACGACTAGTTTTTTGTCTTGTGCCCAAGAGCTGTTTAATAGGAAGCAACAGCTCAGGAATAAGAGTATTTTTTTCATGAATGAGTTAGTAGTTACTAATTTTTTATAATGAATTATTTCTAAGTAGTAAGTCAATCGTTACCTGACTAGTTGAGGGTTGAGTTTTATTAATAAGAAACTTAGCTTTAAACTAACTCAGGCTTGTTTGATGAAACGACTAAAGAACATAGTAGACTATTGAAAATAGCCGAGAATCGCTCCCCCAAGGGGCAATGTCATTGAAATAAGGATTTCAGAACTAAAAGGGGAACTCCCCCAACCCCCTCTTGCGAAGAGGGGGCGACGTTGAAATAAGAATATTTCGTTTTGTTATTGAGTATTTCGTTTGTATTCTTCCTCCAAAACGAGTTTTTCCACCGAAGATGCCTCCCTCCCTTTTTAAGGGAGGGTCGGGGTGGGTTCCTAACGTAGACCTGAAATAATCAGCAGTTTTCTTATTTCAATGACATTGCCC
>CAKZUM010000546.1 GCA_937921525.1 uncultured Saprospiraceae bacterium | reverse complement strand
GAATGGGCAGATTTGAACTTTCTCTCATACACACTGCCAATGTTTACGCTCTCCAAAGAAAATCGTATTAATACCATCATTCCTGACCAAAATAGCTTTTCAGATACTATTTATATTCAACGAGCAGGAAAAATTCATAGTCTCAGAGTATCTGTAGCGATTAGTCATCCTTATATAGGTGACATCTCTATCAAATTGTTAAGTCCTTCTGGTACAGAGGTCATACTAAGAGATCAACAAGGTGGAAGTGCTAATAATTTGGATATTGTTTTCCAAGGAGGATCATTAGACCTATTGAAAGGAGAATCTACCAATGGTCCTTGGATATTAACGGTTCAAGATCACGCGGCACAAGACGATGGCACATTAGATTCTTGGAGTATTGATCTAAGTGGCGAAGAAGAAAGTGACTATACCACAGAAATATTTATTCCGAATGTTATCTCTAAAGAAGTCTTTACAAGTAAACAAGAATGTCGTTTTAATGGTCGTGTAACCAAAGCGGAGGCACAAGTAGATTTAGTTCATCCAGCTATAAAAGACCTCATCATTTCTATTGTTGCACCAAGTGGCAAGGAAGTTATCTTACATGACAGAGAGGAAAGTGATAAGCCTCACCTTCATAAAAGATGGAGTAATTATTCTTTGAAAGGATTTATTGGAGAAACGACTCTTGGTGATTGGACTTTGAAAATTAAAAATTTCAATTTATCTAATGCAGGTACTTTAGAACATTGGAAAATAAGATTCCATTTTGAGCGAGAAGATGATCTAACTTTACTTAAAGGTATTAGTCCTAAAGTCGAAACTCTATTAAAAGACGCTGGAATATTTGCTTACATGGACTTGGCTACTTCTTCTGTAGACTCCATCAAAAAAATTCTATTAGCAGAAGATCCTGCCTACATTATCTACGATCCTGTTACTTGGCCCAAACAAGCAGTATTAGCTGCACAAGGCCAATGGGAGAAATTGAAAAATCTGAAGGACAGTATTAGTTAGAAAAAGTTCAAGTGTCAAGTGTCAAAACTCAAAATCGTTGACAAATCCTTTATTAAACAGTCTCTTTACCTGAGCAAATAGTTTTTAAACGGGCGTTTAAATAATTGCTCTGTTAGTGCCAAGTAATCAATATAGGACTCGAATATTTCTATTTCTATTTTCAGTAAATCTAACTGTTGCTTAATTTTTTCCACGTTGGTAGTAAGCATTAACAAAGGAGTGGCACCTTCCGCTTGTGTAGCCAAGCGAACTATTTCTGCTGCTTTAGTATTTTGACGATTGGTTAAGGTCTTAAATAATTTACCTTTTTCCAGCAAGGCAATTAACTCTTGTTTTTTTCTATTAATTTTCTCTTCTTGAATAGCTCTTTCCGTTTTTATTTTTCTTTCTAGTTGATCTTGTTCTATTTTTATTTCTTCTATAGCTAATTGTCCAGCTTTAGCATTGGGTATTTTAAAACCAGCACCTATTGAAATTTTCTCTCTAAAAGGATCACCGTATGGCCCACCAAATTCTACTTGAATAAAATCTAGCCATTGCTTTTCTTCTAGCTCTTTAATCGCTAATTCTGAGGCCAACATGGTACTCTTTAGATTACTTCTCTGATCAACTTGTCTAACATTTTTTACTACGAGTAAGGTCCCGTTCATCATCTGTTCGATATTTTCAACAGTAATCATATCAGAAAAATCAGCTTCTTGATCGGGTAGGTAGTATTGAATTTCTTTTTGTAAGGTCTGTATGGTTATTTCCACATCCGTTATATCCCGCTGCACCTTTAATAAGTCTTTAATATTTAAGTTATTAAACTGCCCTAACTCTAAAAGAACCGTTTCAATATCTCGATAACTTACTAAGATTTTTTTATGTAATTGTAAAGTTTGATTGGTACTATATATCGCCAGCCAATCCTCATAAGCCATTTTTAAAAATATAGCTCCATAAGTGTATTGGTCTACATTAGCAGCCTCCTGTAATTGCCGAAATAATTGAATTTCTGCTTTTCTTCTCGCCTTCGAATTAAGACTCATCCGTAAGGTGTAACTTTGTTGCTCAAAATCAAAGTCTTTAGTTTTGGTTCTAAATTGCATTTCATTGAGCCATGAAGTTTGTAAGGTAGAAGAGGAAGAGGTGGAATTAATTTTCTTTTGGAATGCTTGAATATGTTGTTTAATAAAAGTGGCAGTAGATATAGAGGATTGAGCAGAAAGGGAAATACTTGCAAAGAATAAAAGAAGGATTAAAATAAATAAGGAAGCTACCTCCGAAGCTATGAAACTTCTAAGTCTTATTATCTGAACAAATCTATCTTGGTCATTGCCTTTCATAAAATGGGTCCTTTTGCAATTCCGCTAAAGTTTTCTCCTCTCTAGCTTTTGCTATAATTTCTTTTGAAGGATTAATAAATTCTAAAATAATTTTTTCCTTTTGTAAAAAACGATTAACTGGTGGTATAGAAACTAGGACCTCTCTTCCATAAGTTTTGATATCAGGCATTTTCCGCAGGCGTTCTGGAATTTCAATAATCCTTGAACCTAAGCCGACTACTTCTCCTTTACAGGTAATCAAAGCATCTTTTGTAGAACGTACGATAAAAGAATCTCTCAAATTAACATGTAGCACTAAATGTTCTTGAACAAATCCTTTTACCAAGGTAGGATTAGGTTCATAGAAAGATATTAAGGTTTCATACGCTGGTTTATGCTCTGCTTCTTTACAATGTATATTGCCAACCAATCCATCTGTAGGTGCTAATATTTGTAATAGTTTCTTTTGGTTTGATCGGTCAAAATACTGCTGTGCTTCTAAACGTTCAATGTTTATTTTATATGGATTTTTACCGACTACTAGTTCCTGCTGAACCGCTCGTATTTGCTTTCTATAGGTAGACTTTATTAAAGACAATTCTCGTTCCAATGCTTCAATTTTGTCAGAAACTGGTTGATAAGTATTGTTTTTAACAGGAACACTCTTCAATTTTTTATAAATATTCCGATCAAAAGACTTTTGTTGTTCTAGTTTGTAAATAGCTGTGGCAATGCGCTCTTCCTCCATTTTCTTTTTTGTCTGCAATCGACTAATTTCTTGTTCTTTTTCTGTCTTCCAAACAATCTCTTTAGCCTGTAACTCTGCTATCTGATAAGGTTCTTCACTCATAGCTTGCTTTGATTGTATCTGATAGACATCTAATAAGGGGGTATTCGCTTTTACATAGGCGCCAGGCTGTACATGGATATTAGCTACTGCTATAGCAGCATTAAAATTAACTTCTGTTTCTTTGTTTTCCGCAAATCCATAGAAAGACACTACTTCTGTTACCAAAGTATTATTCAATTGCCAGAGCAAACTGCCAATACAGAGAATGGCTATATAGTATACATTGAGGTATTTCATGATAAATATTTATGATATAGATCAGCTTTCTTCCAATTAAATATCTAGGGATTTATTTGATTTAGTAACGGCTAAATAATAAGTCCGTCAAATTGGGGGAGGCTATTTTGTTCTCAGTTTTCGCTAAAAATTCTTTGCATAGCTGGGCTACGGAAATAATTTTTAGTGGAAAATGAGGGCAAAAGAGACCGTCCAAAAGGCGGAGTTATTGTTTTGTCGTTACTTATAAGTCATAGAAATCAATAGCTATCAGTAGCATTAATAGATTACATACTATAAATAATAAGATGGGAAAGGGGTAAGGAGTGATTAAAAAGAGGGAGTTGAAGGGCAAACTAAAAGCTCAATGTACATAGAAGCTAATTTGGAGTCAAGCGTTTAGGTATATATATGTTTCTGTAAATTGAGTAATCAACGATGCAATTCCAGAAATCCTGTAAAGACTCGTTCATCCTCATCATTCAATTCTAGACAATAGAAATAGGCACCATCTGGCAATTCTTTGTTGCCTTTCCATGTACCAGCCCAATCATTGTCATAGCCAATTACATCGTACACACGCTCCCCCCAACGATTATAGATTTGTAGGCGACTTTCAGGAAACTCTTCAATACCAGAGATAAAAAAGAAATCATTATAAGTATCTCGATTAGGAGATACTGCCGTAAAAATTACAATGTCAATACACTCTATCCAGACTTTTGCTACAGCCGTATCACAACCAATAGCATTACAAATAGAGTAAGTAAATTCATCAAAACGGGCACAGAATTCATCAGAGATATAGGTGACGGAGCCATCCAAATTTAGATTAGTTTCTCCATACAAAGGTGGATCTATTATAGAAATGCCGTCCTCCAAAACACCAAAAGGCGTATCGTTAGAAAGAATATCTATGACCACAGGTGTACCAATAGTCGTTGTATCTATATCATCTATCGCAGTTGGTAGTTCTTTAAATTCTACCACCATCGCATCAAAATAAGCGGTATCACAATTTCCTTCATTATCACAAAGAATAATGCAAGCGGTATCTCTACCTATATCTAACCCCGTGTATTCTACACAGTTGGTTAATGGATTTAAAAAGAAGTCTACATGTTCCCCTGACCCTTCTAGACAAATGTTTTCAAAAGTAGTAATACTTCCGGGAAAAATTTCTTCATCAAAACAATAGATCAAGGTTTCATTAATAAACAAAGTATCTTGTAAACGATCTGGTTCATCATTGACCACATTAATCATAAATGGAATCGTGTCACAAGCATTAGCGTCATCACAGAAAATGACAAGCGTTGTATCCATCCCAATGACATTACCCGTATAGATCACACAGTTGTTTACCGTATCTACTTCATAAGAGACAAAAGGTTTAATAGAATCTGGTAGCATCTGCTGAATCTCAATATCAGTAATCTCCCCCAAAGAACCTAATGAACTGGCATCTATACAAGTCTCCCCTACTCCTCTGACTACTAATGAATCAACATATTCTAGGGTTTCAATAAAAATTCCAAGATACGTAGTATCACATATTCCAAAAGAATCACAGATTATAACACAAGCTGTATCAATTCCCGGTTCTAACCCATCTACCACCACACAAGTATCATTCACTACCTCCACGGATGCTATATCATTTTGTAAACAACCGACTGTTATGCTGGCTACTCCTCCTGTTAATTCTTCTGTAGAGAAACAAATAGTATCCAATTGTCCTGGAACAAAAGTAATGTCTGTTGTATCTGTAATGACACAGTTAACCATTATTAAAATAGAATCGGTACATCCTGTATTGGGGTCTGTTAGTACCGCTTCGTATTGACCTATATCTATTAGTGTAGAAAATCCTGTTGTTCCCATATCAGTTTGACAAATAGCATTGGTATCTATTGGTACTGCAAAACCATCTATACTCAATTGTAACAAATTATCTGGATCAATTGGATAGTCAAAACAGATCTCATTTAATTCTGAACAAATGGTGGTTTGGACTGCAATCGTATCTATTCCAACTGAAAGATCACAGTCTGTATCACATTGCCCAGCTAACTGTGGATCTGCTAAAGCAAAGTCAACTACTGCTTCACAACCAGAATTATTATCAGATATAGTCACTTCATAAATACCAGGTGATAGATTCGTATTGCTATTGTTAGAACTCTCCCAGCTATAGCTATAGTCTCCACTTCCTCCTTCTAATGAGATAGTAACGGAACCATCATTTAGATCACAACTTGGTTGACTATCAATCATCGCTGTTGCCTGAAATACATTATCTGTCAATAAAGTAATTGAAAATGGGCTATTACAGTTATCTGTGGTAGGGTCTGTGATCGTCACAAGATAGTCTCCAGCTAAAATATTGAAACGTGCATTCCCCACAAACCCATCTTCCCAAGTATAAGTATAGGTCGTTGGACTTAATCGAATGGAACCGTCATTACTTCCACTACAGGAAGAAGGATTAGTAATGACATTAGCCGCTAGTTCTTCATTTTCTAGGTTGACATTAATTTGAGTAACACAAACCGTATCTCTAATATCTGTAATAATTATTTGATAATCTCCGCTAGGTAATTCCGTTCTAATGTTTTGCGTATTCCCAAATATCCCGACATTAGGCTGCCAATCAAAACGATAATTTGAAGGGTCAGAAACGAGCGTTAAATTAACCATTCCATTAGAGAGTCCACAAGTCGGATTAGTGACTATATTATCTACAATAGGACTAGTATTTGTATTGCCAAATGGGACGCCCACTTCAATTATTTGGCTACAAGTAGGATTTGCAATTGGCGTAACAGTCACACTATAAGTACCGATGCTAAGGCCAGTTCTGCTATTAGGGGTTGCCCCTACTGTACCAGCATCTGAAGGCCATACATAAGTGTAATCCCTGATTGCGCCATTTACTTGAAAGGTAATAGCCCCATTCGTAGAACCGCAGTCCGCAGGATTCACAATAGTATTATTAACTATATCAACATTAGGTTCTGTAATGGTAAAGTTGACTATTTGACTACAGGCCCCTACTCCATTCAATCGTACAGTCACACTATAATCCCCCGCAGGTAAAGATTCCATAATGTTGGTGCTTGGGCCTATAGTCCCAAGATTAGGGTCATAGGTAAAGCTATAATTTGTCAAGTCTCCATCCACTATTATTTCTACGCTTCCATTAGAACTATTACAATCACTAGGTCTTATAATTGTATCTAATACTAGTGGTGCTGAATCTTCTGGAACTACTAGATCAATCACTTCATTACAACCATTTCCATTGTGTACAATGGTTACCGTATAATTTCCTATTGGTAAATCTGTTTGAATATTCGGTGTTGCTCCAGGTACTCCTACATTTGGTGAATAAGTAAAAGAGTAATCCTCAATTGCTCCATCCACTAAAATTTCGATCATTCCATTATCAATTCCACAAGTGGCTGGCGTAATATTATTACCATTGACAATAGTTATATCTCCTTGCTCTGGGACAATGATTGTTTGGGTTTCTCCACATATTAGATTAGCTGCCAGTGCTACCCTGAGGGTATAGGTACCTGCTGGTACATTGGTCTGTATATTAGGAGCATCCCCTACCGTTCCTACTTCTGGTGCATAGCTATATGTGTAAAGTGTCGGATCACCTGTCACTTGTAAAACCACCATTCCGTTTTCTAAACCACAACTTGCGGGCGTGATATTACTGTCCGTTATATAAGTAGTCTCAAGTTCCTCTGGAACAACTATTGTTTGGGTATCTTCACAAGTTGGATTGGACACTAATGCTACTGTAACAGTGTACGTACCAGCTGGTAAGCCTGCCCGTAGATTAGGGGTCGCACCTACTGTTCCTTCATTCGGTTCATAGCGATAAGTGTAAAGTGTATTATCTCCTTCTACTAATAATTCTACCGTTCCATTTGCCAAGCCACAACTCGCTGTCCTTATATTACTATCCGTTATATACGAGACGACTGTTTCTTCTGGAACCGTAACGGTCAAAGTATCAAAACAACTGCTATCTTCTATAAGACTGATTGTAACTAAATAATTACCTGTAGGTAGATTAATTCTACTATTAGACGTAGTACCTTCTTCCCCTAAATTAGGCGCATAGTTAAAAGTATAATCGGAGATATTCCCATCAATCAAAATGTCTACCTGTCCATTATTAGCACCACAATCTGGAGTCGTAATATTTGTATTTTGTACAACTGGTGGCTCACAACACTCAGGCAATTCAATGGATACAGAAGTGCTACAATTTTGAGCATCAAATACCGTCAACTCATATACACCAGAAGCCAAATCAGTTCTGATCGGTTCATTATCATCCCCTGCTACATCTGCCCAATCATATCGCAAAACTAAAGTAGTATCTACTGGTTCTACCTCAATAAAAAGAGGGTTATTACAATCAATAGATTTAAAAATGACTAAATCTAAAGACGCAGGTGCATCAATAGTAAATGGTGCAGAACTAGTAATACATCCTGTTACATCTTGGATATAGACAAAATAATCTCCCGCTCCAAGTGCGCCATTGATATACTGATTAATACCATCTGTAATAATGGTATCTGCTGGAAAAAGAAATTCATTACTATAAGTAATCTCAAAATCAACAGCACCATCTACCGCTTCTACACAGGTAATATTTTTGGTATTAATAATCGTAAGTGTTTCCACCGTTTCTCTACTTTCTAGTAAAAAAGAAAATAGTAATTCACAACCAGACTGTTCGTCTCTTATATTAAGTTCGTAGTTACCCGGTGATAAACCGCCCTGTTCATTGGTGCCACTTGGAAAGCTATAGGAATAATCACCACTACCTCCAGTTACATTTACAGTAACTAATCCGTTAGATGCTCCACAACTAGGATAGTTCTCTACATTAAGGGTAGCTGTTAAATCATTTATTTCTGGTATTTCTATGAGTTTAATATTAGGACAATCAGGAGTGGCTGGATCTGTAAAAGTAACATAATAAATACCTGCCAATAAATCGGTACGGGTAGCTCCATTCCCCCCATCACTCCATAAGTAGGTAAAATCAATAGGGCTTAACACCGCAGTACCTGTAGCACCTACACAGGTAGCTGGGCCAATACTACACGTAGCATCTGGTAAGTTTCCATTTTCAACTATTACAAATTTTTCTATAAAACAGTTTTCATCTAATTTATTCCGAATCGTAATTTTATAGCCTCCAGCTATTAAATTTGTTCTAATATTTTCTGTACTTCCTACCCTACCATTATCAGGCAACCATTCAAAATTATACTCATCAATATCATTGATTATATTAACCTGAATACTACCTGTTTCTTGATTACAAACAGCCTTCTCAATTATTACATTTTCGATAGTAGCTGGAATACAAGAATTGCATTCCTGTCCGATGATCTCAATGGTAAAACTATCTTGACAGATACCATAATCAATTACCAAATCATGCTGACCTATTGCTAAATCAATCCCACTTCCCATAGGAACAAATCTGGTGTCATATCCTAAAACAGATCTTGTTCCTGCATCTACAATGGACACATCCATCTGTCCGTAAACACCTCCTTCATGACCTCCTTCTATCACTAATGACATTTCATTAAGCGACCAATTTCCTGTAGGATCCCATACGTTCATAGAATCCACTAAAGTATTAATAGATGCTACTGTACCAGAATAAATAGTGCCATCGACTTCCCATGATATCACCTCTATTGATCCTGTTACACCAAGAATATTCCCATAAGAGTAAATACAAATTTGTCTAATATTACAAGTTGATAAAGTATTTATATCAACTGCTACGCCGTTATCAGAAATACTTACCGTACTTCGATCTGATTGAGATAAGTTGGGAATACAATAACTAACCATATCTTCACAGCTAGGTGCCAATAAGGTATCAGAAGGGCTTTGTATAAAGCTTTCACATGGATCTATTACCTCTGGAATTTTGCATGGCAAAGTGAATAATTGCTCTTCTGAAGGCAGAAAATCCAACAAGCAATTTTCCTCTGTTACTGCACAGAAAAAATCGACTTTGCTGATAGTAGATACATTGATTTGTAATAACTCTGAGCAGTCCACACCAGTAGCATCAATCTGAAAACTTAAGGACACAGCATCCTCATTTTCCATATCACGAGGAAGTGGAAATCTTAATATTTGTCCATTTTCTGAAGGTATTAATCTTGGTTCCTCTAAGTCCCAATCAACTAAAGCCAATGCAAGTGTAGTATTTGGAATATAAGATAAGGCATTAGGTAAACCAATTGTAATACTATCTATTATAGAGGGGGTCTGGCCAATATTTGTCACCTCTAAAAATAGGGTATTAGTTTGACCATCTTGAATCGTATCTTGATCTAATAAGTCCACTCTAAATTGGCGAGCAGCCTCTGTATTGAGGTCAAATATAAATGGTGGCGTCTCTGCCAATGCTATATTAGAAGGCAAACCACAGGCAGCTATCCCTTGAAAGCGGTATCTATTAATTTCATTATTATTAAAATTACAATCCGTTACTAATTGATACCTAAATCTAAACTCACTCGAATCTGGAGCATTGACATTGAAACCTAGTAAGCCATTTTCATCTAAGAAGGTATGTAAGGGAGAAAAATCAGTATATTCATAAATATTGCCTAAGGTAGAATCCCGCTCTACAAAAACAGGGTCTGTAGAAACAGATATAAATTCGGCAGTAGAAGGATAAGCAAAAGAAACACTTCCCGGCACTAATTTAGTGCCTATAGGTAAAGTGATTTGAGAATTGACATCATATATGATACCATTAGCTTCGTTTCTAATTACAATATCAATCGTACTAGTATCACATAAAAATCTACTAATCAAAGAACTCTCTGCCAAAAAATCTGAAGATAAAAATGGCATCAAGGTAGTAACAGATAAGTCGATAGATTTTTCACTACATGGTGCATACAAATCAGGAGTCCAATCCGCATCATATTCTAAACAATTCCAACCTGCACTCGCTGTTATGGATTCCGTCCCACAAAATTTTAAAGAAGCTGTTACCCTGAGGAGATTACAAACATCATCTTGTGAATTACCTCTAATGTTTCTACTTAAACCAGGTGTAAAAGCAAAAACCTTATTAGCTGTGGTATCATAAGTATTAACAACTAAAGTATCTACCGCCCCAGATTGAGACAACACCTCAATGGTGGTAATTTCGATACTATCAGAAGGCATTTCAAATGCTACCCAAGTAGCTCCTGCATCTGCATTAAAAGAAGTGTTGCAATGTTCTATAATCCATTGCACTTCATTTGATCCCGTACTCACTTCTTGATCTATGCCTTCTAAGGAAAAAGAAGGTGGATTTTCATAAATTATATTTCTTTCCTCCACTGCACGTTCTAGACTAGAACAGTTATCGCCATCTGTATAATTAGCATAGTACCTATCTGTATATTCTAATGCAGCAGTAATCGCATAAGAGGCAGATCCATTAGCCCCGCTAAAAGCAGAACCGCACTCTGGTACTGCATTGATCCTTAATTGAAATAATTGGTTAGAGCCAGCCATACTACTAATGGCTGTATTTTCATCAAAAACAGTTTCATAAGTGCCTACTTCAAACTGATCAAAATCAGGCAATGCCGTCCATTCGCTATCTTGGTTTTTAAATTCTGCATTCCAATCTGAAAAAGCAGTTAGTAAGGATGGATCATAGGTAATCTCTACCTTATTTATTTTAGTGGCTGATCTTAATTCATCACCAAAAAATTCTTGAAGGGCATTTTTGTTGAGACTTTTATCTAAACTATACACCATGGAAGTACCAGCACAACCTTCTGGATAACTATCATTATTGGGGCCAGATAAGGTCGTCTCTAATTTGGCTAATCGGAATAACTGCCCATACGATTCGCAGTTTTCATATACCTGTCCATCTACAATTGCATAAGCATTCGCTCTAAATCCCGGAACTTTCTTAAACGTGTTATTAGGAATTGGTGCATCTGGATTGATAGAAAAATAGCCTTTAAAATTAATTTGGGAACCTGTTGCTAAAGGACGTCCATCTAAACAATCCTGAAAATCTAAATATAAACGAAGCAGACTAGTACTGGTATCTAATCTAATTTTATTTTCATTAAGCTCGCAGTCTATACTACTTCCCTCAGCGTCGATCACCGTAACGGTTCCTCTTCCAAATAAGAAGGTAGGCACTCTAGATATTTGCTCATTGGCATTACCATAAGAAATCACTAAACCTAAACTATCTATTAGTGTAGCGTCTCCTACAACAGTGGTAATATCCATCACAACAGAATCACAGCCCAATGCTACTTTTGTATTTGCATCTACAGGATTAAATGGTATCGTAAATGCTTCATCAACATATCCAAATGTAGATCTATTCGCCTCAAAGCTAGTCACCGAAATTCCTGTCTCGCAAACCACCTCTCGACAAGGCGTTCCATTGTTATGCAGAAAAGTACCTTCTAGAACACCACAATACCATAATTGTGTACAATCACATTCTGGACAATAATATTCAATGCTTGTCGGAAAAGAAGTAAATCCAGCTTCTGTACAATTCGTATTGAAAACTAGATTAAGGTTATAATCCGTATTTAAACTAATTAATTCTGCATCAAAGGTGAGCATCCAATCGTTACCTGTTTGCTCCAGTACAGAAATCCTAATAACACTATCTTGTTCTAGAAAAGAAGAAGTGTCTATGGTAATACCTTCTGGTAGAGTAATAGATACTCGAACCTCATCAGAATTGGAACAAGAGCTAAAATTACCCTGCCGCCTCTCTCCCGTATAAACTATAGTAAATTGATCCTCATCATTAAAGGCATCAGGATCAGCGCACACTTCTTTGGTACTTCCACTATTAAAGCTTCTAAGAAAATTATTGATATTTTGTTCACTAGTTGTTCCACAAGGATTGGTATAAATAATCTTACCATCAAAATTTCCAGTAAAATCATTATCACATTCATCCGCTGCATTAAATGTTTCACTATAAGAACAATCCAGTTGATAGGTAGCCGTAATAGTAAAAGATTCTCCTACTCGAAGATCATCAAAAAATCCATCTCCGTCCGCATCTTCTAACCCACCTGGCCCATCAGGATCTACCGTGAATATATCATTTTCATTAAGGCTAGTCAAAGTGTCTGCAAAGAAAACAACCACCTCACCAATCTGTATAGCCGTTACCTCATATCCGTTCTCTCCTAGTAAAAATTTGTTGCCACTAGCAAAGCCAATACCTGTAGTAATATCTTTAATAGTTCCAAAGCCGTCATCAAATTCAAATCCATTATTAGAAATAATTAAGGAGGCTGTCCCTTCTGAACAAAATCCAGGAGTAATAGCATCATTCCCTACCTCAAATTCAATTTGCTCTTCTCCTATGCCGAAAGTAATCATACTAGCTGCAGTGGCCTGCTGGCAATTTTCTTCACCACATCCCCAACTAATAGTTTGGTTAGTGCTTAAATTGAAGTTGTCGTCTCCTCCACAATTCGCTACAAATACAGTTTCCGTGATTATAACAACTTCATCTACATTAAATCTACCGTTTCCATCACCTACCAAACCAGATTCTACCGTGTTGTTAGTAAAAAAACGATTGCTAATAGTAGCACTTATAATAGTATCTCCTTGAGGATTGGTTGATTTGGTAAAAGGTAAGGTTGTACCTCCAATTTTAGCAGATTCATAGACCAACCCAGGTTCTAAAGTAACCTCATATTGAAATCTATCTAAATAACTATTTAATCCGCTGTTGACAATTCTGACGGTTCGTTGGAAAGGGATTCCCATGTCAACTGTTGGTAAGGTCTCTATCTCCAAAGCAAGATTAGGTGTGGAAATAGTGTTTTTATATTCTACCCCATCATAGGATTCCGAAAAAGGAACACCATCTATCTCATAATTCAATATCCAAGTATCAAAAACTAATAATTCATTATTATTTTCAATAGCAGCGACAACTCCACAGTCTGCTTGTACTGTAAACCCAATCATGACTTCCGATAAATCAGTAGCATCCATGTCTGGAATGGAAAAGATCGGTCGAGATCGCATAGTAGAATCTATAAGAACAACACCAGAAGTACTAGTATTGGTACTCAATCTTTCTAAAGAGATACCATCAAATAATTCAAGTGTAGCTGTTATATTTTTTCTTATGCCAGTCGCCTCTCCATCAAGACCTATAATTACCTTCTGGTAATCACTTTCTCCACATACCACTAATTGATCTAGTAAGACGGATGATTCCGTCAATTTCACTGTCAAGTTATTCTGACTGAGGGATGTATTAAATGTAAATAATAATAGACTCAGACAGAATCCAAAGATTCTGAAAAAAGAGCTCATTGCTTAATAGTGTTCTGTTGGGTCAACTTTTTAAAAAGTGCTCCAAAGAAAATGTACCTTTTTAATTTCTATTTTATTAGAAAAACTTTGACCTCCTAAGAAGTCTTACGCTAATGGGTACTTTATCATATTAAATTCAAAGAGGATTGGTTATTAAATATTATATTTTTTTATGTTTAAATATTTAATATAAAACATTATAAATATCTGTTTATTAGTAATTTATAATAGTTTATTTTCCAATGCCAATAACTAAGTAGAGTTTCAAAAATCACTCCAAAACACTCGTTTGTATAAAGTTTGACATTTAATTTTTTCTATATATGTTAATGAAAATGGTAGGCTTAAAAGAAGTAAATAAATGATGTATCTGCGTTTACTAAACCTTTGAGTATTTCGACAAGTTTATCCAGACAGTTGATATTAGTTTTACCACAAATTTAAGAATGAATCAGCTTGATAAAACAAAGCTAGGGTTGTATTTTACCACATAGGTACATAGGTCACATAGCATACGTCACACTATGTGACCTATGTATCTATGTGGT
>CAKZUM010000545.1 GCA_937921525.1 uncultured Saprospiraceae bacterium | reverse complement strand
ATACATCATACATCTATCTAATTCAAAGCGTGATGGATATATGATTTTTGATGTATGATATTACACTACTGGACATTTTGAAGAGCAGAGAACCGAGAGCAGAGAATAGAGACAGATTCCGTTTAAAAAACAACGAAATTTCATCGTTCTTTGATCGAAATGCGTCTCTATTCTCTCTTCCCCGCCCGCCTGACGGCAGTCGGGCTGGTCTGCTCTCTGTTCTAAACAATGTCCAGTAGTGTGGTATGATATATGATTTCTGATTTTTTGCACCACTCAAAGATATGGAGGTATCAATAGAATACTACCTTTTCTGTTGGCTAGTTCCTACTAGCCTCATAAGCATGAATCTTATCTTTGATGCTTAGTAAGTAATCAATATCGTCATAGCCGTTCATCAAGCAATTCTTTTTGTACCCATTGATATCAAAAGAAGTACTATCTCCTGTGTCCATGATGGTAAAGGTTTGATTAGCTAGATCTACTTTAAACTGCGTGGTAGGATCTAATTCTATTGCGGAAAAAATATCATCTAAAAATTCAGGACTTACCGTAATAGGCAAGATTCCATTATTTAAAGAATTATTTCTAAATATATCTGCAAAGAAGCTAGATACCACTACCTTGAAGCCATAATCGCCAACCGCCCAAGCTGCGTGTTCCCTACTAGAGCCGCAACCGAAATTTTTTCCTGCGATCAAAATTTTACCTTTATATACAGGATTGTTTAATACGAAATCTTCAATCGGCTCATTCTTGCCGTCGTATCTCCAATCTCTAAATAGATTTTCTCCAAAGCCATCTCTAGTAGTGGCTTTTAAAAATCGAGCGGGAATGATTTGATCCGTATCTACATTTTCGATCGGCATCGGTACCGCTCTTGATTCTAATAATTCAAATTTATCTACTGGCATAGTTATATTATTGATTCTTTGACAAAACCAGTGAAAATAATCAATGAAAAGAAAAACCAACGCTTCTTTTAGTCGCTTTTGATTTTTCTTTTCATTGAACACTACTTTTGTCAAAGAATGTTTTTTAGAGTAGAGAATAGAGAGCAGAGAATAGAGATGGATTTCGTTTAGATTAAAAATGTGTTGTTATTTAAACAGATGCATTCTCAATTCTCAATTCTCAATTCTCAATTTTTCATTCTCCATTCATTCAATTAAGACAAATAAACACGAGGGTCCACAATCTTCCCTTCCACAGCGACAGCAGCAGCAGTCAATGGACTAGCCAACATCGTTCTTGCCCCCGGTCCTTGACGACCTTCAAAGTTTCTATTAGAAGTAGAAACTGCATATTTCCCTTTTGGAATTTTATCATCATTCATTGCTAGACAAGCAGAACAACCGGGCTGTCTTAATTTGAAACCTGCTTCTTCCAAGATGGCGGTAATGCCTTCTGAATTCGCTTGACGTTCTACTTCTTTAGAGCCTGGTACAATCCAAGCGGTAACATGTTCCGCTTTTTGCTTTCCTTTTACAAAGTCTGCTACAGCTCTCAAATCTTCAATTCGACCATTGGTGCAACTACCAATGAATACATAATCTACTTGTTTTCCAAGCATCGTATCTCCATCCTTAAAGCCCATGTAGCCTAAAGATTTTTGGAAAGACTTCGTTTCGCTTTGATCTATCTCACTAAGGGAAGGAATACTACCTGTAATTTTGACGCCCATTCCCGGGTTGGTACCAAAGGTAATCATCGGCTCAATATCTGCTGCATCATAAGTTACCTCTCTATCGAATACTGCATCCTCATCTGTATATAATTGCTTCCACTTTTCTAATGCCTTATCATAATCCGCTCCCTTAGGGGCATATTTTTTTCCTTTTACAAAATCAAAGGTCTTTTGGTCAGGCGCAATTAATCCACCTCTTGCTCCCATTTCGATACTCATATTACAAATGGTCATTCGACCTTGCATTGATAAGTTACGAATGGCAGAACCCGCATACTCCACGAAATAACCCGTACCACCACCTGCTGTCAACTTTGAAATGATATAGAGGATAATGTCTTTTGCGGTAACGCCCGGCTTCAAATCTCCTTCTACATTGATTCGCATTTTCTTAGCCTTTGGTTGTAGGATACATTGGGTAGCCATTACCATTTCGACTTCACTAGTTCCGATACCAAATGCGACACATCCAAACGCACCGTGTGTAGAGGTGTGGCTATCTCCGCATACGATAGTCATACCCGGTTGGGTCACGCCTAATTGTGGGCCTATTACATGCACAATTCCTTGATAATCACTGTTTAAGCCATATAGGTCTATGTTGTGATTTTTACAATTCTTTGTTAAGGTATCTACTTGAAATCTGGATAATTCGTCTTTGATTTCTTTATCCTGATCAATGGTTGGCACATTATGGTCAGGAGTCGCTACGGTTTGTTTAGGACGGCCGACTTTAAGACCTCTTTTTTCCAAGCCACTGAATGCCTGCGGGCTTGTCACCTCATGAATTAAATGGCGATCAATGTATAATACTGAAGGGCCATCTTCAATTGTTTCTACTACATGGGAATCCCATATTTTGTCAAAAAGCGTTTTTCCAGCCATATCTTTTACTTAGTTATAAAAATTATCTCAGGATTACTGATTGCTTATCAGTAACTATTTAATTTATTTGGTAAGATCTAGTTAGGTCTGCAAATTTACTAGGTATTTACTAAAAAAGACTTATAAAAAGGTAAGGAGTTTTACGATTTCTAAATTATTGTTAGGGTAGGAAATAAAATTGGTAAGCAATAGACTTAATTCTGAATGGAGAATTGTGAACACACTACTGGACATTTTAAAGAGCAGAGAATAGAGAGCAGAGAGTAGAGACAGATTTCGTTTAAAAAAATGACGAAATTTCGTTGTTTTCTAATCGAAATACGTCTCTACTCTCTCTTCTCTATTCTCTGTTCTAAACAATGTCCAGTAGTGTGAGACGCCATAAGCTATGATGCCTACAACAAAGGAATAAAAACAGTCAGTTTATAAAAGTTCTTCGAATTAAAATCCGTCTTAAAATTCTTGCCCGCAGAAAAACGGAAAATATATTTATTATCCACCGTAAACTTTGTAAACCCACCTAACCATTGATACAATGGAAAGGAATCAGCGCCTGTTTCTCTTGTCAGAATAAAACTTTCATGATGCACACCTAGTGTCACATGTTCATTAACAATATATCCCGGTAATACCCAATACAAAAAATAATCAAAGGTGACTGACCCTTCTTTTCTAAGTGCTTTATAATAAGATCCAAATAATTCTATATCCCATTTATCTGATAAAAAAAAGCCTGCAATACCGGGCACGATTCCATCCCCCACTACTCCACTCTCACCGCCTGATAAAAGTTTTCCATGTGTAAATCCTAAAAAAGGATTGACTAAAAATTGATTATTTAAAGTAAGAAAACTAACCCCTACTCCTACTTCTAACCAATTATCGATTCCCCCTGCATCAATATTTCCATACGTAGGATTCGTCCAAAGATTGCCATAATAAGTAAAACTTAGCTTATCGTCTAAACCAAAACTTCCAAAAATACTAGGGTAGAAACCAAAAGCATTATCTTGATTGATGGCAACGGCAAAGGTGGAAGGGGCTTTGGTTTCAGTCGTTAATTGTGCTGATAATGTGACTGTAAATAAAAGGCACAAGAATAGTAATTGAAGATTTTTCATAGTTGCAAAATACTGGTTTGTTAGGAATTGAAATGTTTGATCTATCTACAAATATCATATTTATAGATTTGGACATTAAAAGGCTTGTTCGTAAATAAATACACCTTTAAAATTTATAAAATACTTCTTAAAAAAGTAAAACAACTATTACTTGCGTAAAATACAAAAAGCCCGATAACTTTACAGTTACCAGGCTTTATTTTGCGCTTCCTCAAGGACTCGAACCTTGGACCTATTGATTAACAGTCAACCGCTCTAACCAGCTGAGCTAAGGAAGCTTATTAAAAGAAAACAAAAAGAATTACTTTTGCTTTTCTTTAATAACGGATGCAAAGTTATATCTTTCATTAAATAGATGCAATCCATTTGCAAAAAAAAATAATATTTTTTTTTTGAAGAGCATAACCTTTTGAGCAGCCGATAGTATAAACTATAAAGAACAGATAATAGTTTCACCCTTTATGGATTTATTGGTGAAAAATTAGCGAATAAATCTAGTCATTAAAAATTATAAAGATATGAGTTTAATCATAGTAGGCACCGTAGCCTTTGATTCCATTGAAACACCTTTTGGAAAGGCAGAAAGAGTAGTTGGAGGAGCAGCCTTATATGGAAGTATTGCGGCATCCCATTTTACAGATCAGGTAAAATTGGTATCTATTATAGGAGGCGATTTTCCACAGGCAGAGCTAGATTATATGGCTAATAGAGGGATAGATCAAGAAGGCTTACAAATCATTAAGGACAAAAAGTCGTTTTTCTGGTCTGGTAAGTATCATAATAATATGAACTCCAGAGATACTTTAGTGACAGATTTGAATGTACTGGCTGATTTTGACCCTGTATTACCAGAGAGTTATAAGAATGCGGAGTATGTAATGCTAGGTAATTTGCAACCAGAGGTGCAAATGCGGGTGATCGATCAAATGAATACGCGTCCAAAATTAATTATTTTGGATACGATGAATTTCTGGATGGATATTGCAATGGATGCTTTACAAAAAGTAATTGCTAAGATTGATGTCTTAACGATTAATGATGAAGAGGCACGTCAATTATCTGGCGAATATTCTTTAGTAAAAGCAGCAGAGAAGATTTTAAAGATGGGGCCAAAGTATTTGATTATTAAAAAAGGGGAGCATGGGGCTTTATTATTCCATGAAGACAAAATATTCTCTGCTCCTGCGCTACCATTGGCGGAAGTATATGATCCAACGGGTGCAGGGGATACCTTTGCAGGTGGATTCGCTGGCTATTTAGCGATGACAAATGATATTTCTTTTGAAAATATGAAGCGAGCGATTATCTATGGTTCTGCAATGGCTTCTTTCTGTGTGGAGAAATTTAGTAATGAACGATTGAAAGAGGTGGATGAAGTAGATTTAGCAGCAAGAATGCAGCGATTTGTGGAATTGTCTAAGTTTGATATTGAAGCAATGGCTGGAGCTTAGGAGAGAAATATCAAATATCAAATATCAAA
>CAKZUM010000544.1 GCA_937921525.1 uncultured Saprospiraceae bacterium | reverse complement strand
GTAGCTTGATAAAACTAAGCTGACAAAGCTAGGGTTGTATTTTACCACATAGGTACATAGGTCACATAGTATGATGTATACTATGTGACCTATGTACCTATGTGGTAAAATTGTCAACTACTTTTGTGGTTTAAATAAACTTGTCAATAAATGCTAAACTTATCGCCCAAGATAATGCTCTGCAAAGAAAGTCTTGTATTCTACTGCACTTTTATTTCTTAAAATTTCTCTATAGTTGAACTGATTGACCACAAAGAAGGTAAAATCTTCTTTGATTTTAATATAATTTTTAATGTCCCGTTGTGCGCCATCATAATACTTCATGGCGCCCTTTTTATTTTTGAATTTTCTAATAATAATCAACGGTCGATTGGTATCACTCCCCAAGTAAATGTTAGAAATTCTTAGTTGATCTAAACGGTGATTCTTACGGTGATAATCCGAAATATTCGCCTTTACTTTGGTTAAATTTACTTTTTGATCGAAAACGACAATACCATAGTGAACCTTATCATCTTCAATTTTAAATAGATCATTAGCTGCCTCTATTTTATCAGGGTCTAGCAATCCTGCATCCACAATAGATTGATCCCCTAACAAACGCAGAATCTCCTTAGCTCGCTTTTCTTCAGGCGTATCAGGATAGGTGGTAATGATTTGTTTGAGTGCCACAATGTAGGCCTCTTTATTTTCCACCTTTCCCAGACTCATGGCCCCTAATAAAGCAAAACGCGCTTGGTGAGAATTATTTTTACCAAATTTACTAGGCACTGCATCTACCATTTTCTTAACTTCCGCATAATTGTTGGCTGTAAATTGAGCATAAGTCTCATTATAATATTTATTGACTTGATTCTCTTTATTTTGACTCTGCGCTAAGTAGTTAGGATCTTTCAATACCCTCGCATAAACAGAGCTTGGATACTTATCCATGATCTTATCATAAAACATCTGAGACTTGTCCGTGTTCCCTAAATCCTTGTGCGCCAAATACATAAAATACCAAGAATCTACCTCATGCTTGGTGCCAGGGTATCTTGTATTTAATTCTTCTAAAGTTTGAATAGATTTTTCATTCTTATTTAAGCGATCCCTATACAAAGTACCTAATTCAAAGAGCGCTGTTTCGATTTTATTATTAATGACTTTCTTTTCTTCATCTGTACTAGGTACACCTTTAAAGTAAGCATTAATTTCTTCCTCCGTCAATGCTTCTTCATAAACAGATGCATCCGCTATTTCATCATTGATGTCGCCCGAACTAGCACTTGATCTACGCCAGTTATCTTCCAGCTTTACTCGACCAGGCCAAGTCTTTGCAAATTCTCTGCTACCTCTTTTTATAGCCTTATCATTATAGGCAAAGAAATTACTTTTTCCTGATAAACCAGCTCTAACATTACCAGCAGTTAGTGTTTTAGGAATTGGACCATTAGTCGAAGATTTGCCAGTTGCGTTAGGAGCTATTCCCTTAGCTGCTGCTAGTTTATCATTCACTTCTTGACGTTTCATTTTAGCAGCCAATTTACGTCTTTCCTTATCCGTAAGAGTACTCATTCTTAATAAGCTATCTTGCAAGGTAATAAGCTCTATATTTTTAGCAATATCGACTAAGCCTTCACTTCTTTTTTTGATGTCAAAATACCGTTCATCATTTTTGGAAACAGCACTTAAAGCCGCATCATAATTTTTCTTAGCTTCAACAAAATTCTCTTCATCAAAGTAGAGGTCTGCCAATAGTAGATGAGATTCTCCTTTCTGAGCCGTATTCAAAGAATTGGTCTCTAAAGAACTAGATAAGTATTCAATTGCCTTTTCATTATTACTTGCTTGAATAGCAATATCAGCGAGTACAAAGTAAATCTGATCTTGGTATTCATTATTCTTGGTCTCCTTTAGCATTTTCTCTAACTTCTTCTCCGCAGCATCAGCCGTCAGTTTACCAGAGCGCATAGAGTTTTTTAGTACATATAATTCAGAGGCAAACTCTAACTCATATTCTGTACTATATTTTTTAGCTTGTTGAAAGTTAGCCAGTGCTTCCTCATTTCTTCCAGATTCTTGATGAATCTGTGCAAGAATAAAAGAAAATCTAGCTTTTTTATCTCGATCATCTGCCAACTCAATAGCGGATAACAAGGGATCAATAGCCGCCTCATTTTGATCTTGCTCTAAAAAGTAATAGGCCTTAGCAGGACCGATCATTGCTAAGACATCCTTTGAAAGATTACTGGTATTTTCTAACTCATTGAACATTCTTTCTGCCCCTAAAAAGTTTTCTCGCTCAACGTAGGTCATCGCCAACCAAACTAGGCCTTCGTGATAAGCAGGTCGTTTTTTAAGAAAATCCTTTTCTGCTTCTGCTACCTCTTTTTTATTTTTTTCCTCTTCTTCTTTTTTTGCTTCCTCTTCCTCCGCTTTTTTGGCGGCAGCCATTTTTTCTTTAGCAGAAGGGCCTTCTACAATTTTATTTCCCTTTTTTCTAGCTTTTTTCTTTGCCTCTCTTTCCTTAGCTACTTCTTTTGCAATCTTTTTACGATCCTTCTTTTTCTTATCTATTTCTTTTTTCTTTTCCTTTTTACCTTTCTTTGATTTAGACCCTTTGCTCTTTGCTCGTTTTTGTTTTCTAGCCTTCTTTTTGGCAATTGCTTGTGGGTTAAACTCCGCTACCATGTATTCAAATGCTTCTTCCGCAGACTCATAATCCTGCTTTAGGAATTGAGATTTGCCCATCAATAAGTAACAATCATCTACCCAATCTGCTTCTCTGTGCAAGGACACCACTACTGACACTTTCTTGATCGCCTTGTCCATATCCTCAGCTACAATTTTTGGATCTTCTGTTTCCGTGTACTTGAAGACAGGTAAGATTTTATTGTGGTTGTCTTGATGCTGTTCATTAAGACTTAGCACACTTGCCTCATACAATACATTTGCATTGAAGTAGCCATTGTATTTAGAGGTAGTATTGTGATACAATTTCTGCATAGCAGACAGGTCTCCTTTTTGCTTTTGAGTGACACAACTGCTTATGAATAGGAAAGTAAGTAGTAAGATTACCAAGGAATTTGGGAATCTATTGTTGCTACCGATCATTTTTTATTTTCTTTAAAATTAGGCGGTCTATTAGATTTAATTCTGAATGGAAAATTGTGAATTGAGAATGCCTATAAAACGGTGACACTCAAGACTCAATTTTCACAGTACAAAAAGATTGGAATAAACACTATTATCCTTACTAATTTGCCTAACCTTTTTTGATTATAAAGATGTTGCCTGTATTAAACTTCAACTCCAGTTCAAGATGTTGACCCTTTACAGCAAGGAATGTCTTGTTTTGAGCTTGAAGTTGAAGTTAGTATTGAAGTTGATATTGAAGTTAATTTTTACGTCTTTTCAATTGGATTGTTGGTTTCTATAGAAGTAAAATCCAATAGTACCTCTATTTTGTAGTTAAACAAGCTAAAATATTCAACTATTTCACTATTATAAACCGCCTAAAATCCTCATTATTGTTATAAAAACAGGATTTAATCTAATAATTGGTAATTGTATTAGACATTTGTAAAAATGCTTCTAACTTTGCGGCGCAAATATAGGACTTTGACAAGTACTTCCTGATGTCTACAACAGACAACAAAAAGACTTAGAGCTTGTCTAAATTTCTACTTCCTGATAACCAATATCTTAGTAACGAGGAGATAATAAATGTACGTTCTTGGGTAGCTTATTTTTTTCTTAGTTTTCTCTTGAAAGCGGGAGTATTGTTGATACTATGACCGATTTCAAGAGGAAAATAAGGGAAAAAGAAGCAGCCAAGAGTGTAT
>CAKZUM010000543.1 GCA_937921525.1 uncultured Saprospiraceae bacterium | reverse complement strand
TGTAATAGCGAATACCGATGGTATTGATCCATTCATCTACGGTTGCTTGTGCTTCTTTTATCGTCATGTTGGTAATAGTATATTTGTGTTTACAAAAGTTGTTGTACAAAGAGTTCTTATCGTTCTACGAAAAATCTCTGCAACTCTGCGTCTCCGCGTTCAATTAATTTCCCGAATGCAAAAAGCTTATATCTTAGGCGTTGTATTCCTTCGGAATGTGGTATTGAACGCAGAGACAGAGAGATGCAGAGTTCTAATTATTATTGGCGCAAGCTAATATTATGCAGTCAGAGAATTTTATAAAATATTTAAACAACCCTAAATATATGACCTTCGCTGATAACATTCTAGCATTCCATAAAACCCTACAATCCGATTGGAAAGTACCAAAAGGAGTAGAGATCCTATATCCATTTAATAATCCAGACACTTGGGCGGTTATGACTGCCTTTTTTCAAAAATATTTTAGTGATCAAGAACAGCGGACGCTTATTTTTGGAATTAATCCAGGTAGATTTGGAGGAGGCATTACGGGGACTCCTTTTACTGATCCTAAGATTTTAGAAAGTATCTGTGGTATAGAAAACCCATTTCATAAGCGATCAGAATTGTCTGCCATTTTTGTTTATGAATTTATTGCTGCGTATGGCGGTCCAGCGTTATTTTATAAAGACTTTTATATCACCTCCCTCTGTCCATTAGGTTTTATAAAGGATGGCAAGAATTATAATTACTATGATGATAAAGCTTTACAAAAAGCAGTGGAACCTCACATCATTCATAATATTAAAACTCATATTGATTTTGGCTGCAAGCAAAAGGTAGCGTTCTGCATGGGGCAAGGAAAAAATTATAAATACTTTAAAGCACTGAATGATCGAGAAAAATTCTTTCAAGAAGTCATCCCTTTACCTCATCCTCGTTGGGTAATGCAGTATAGACGTAAGCGTATGGAAGAGTTTGTCGGAACATTTGTGGATGCGTTTCAATCTGCCTTGTTATAAAGTTTAGAACAGAGAGTAGAGACGTATTTCGATTAAACCTGCGTGCCTTGGCAGGCAGGTTTAAACGCAATCTATCTCTATTCCCCGCCCGCCTGACGGCAGTCGGGCTGGTCTGCTCTCGCTTCTCTGTTCTTTAAAGTGTAGGCTTATCTTTATTTAAACTAAATTTATATTAGAAATAGCATCGACGGAAATTGATATATTTGCAGCTTTAAAATTTTAGTCATATATATAGATCATCAATTTAAAAAGAGATAATACTATTATCGTCGGACGGCGTTAGCCCTATTGATACCCATAAGTTTATAACTGGGAAAAAGGAGCGTAGCTTCGTCCTTGTCTGTAGAAAAATATAGTAGACAAATCATTAAAGGAGCGTAGCTTCGACCCTGTAAAATCCCACAGGGTCGAAGCTACGCTCCTTATGGACATTCAACAGCCTTATTTCTACAGACAGGGCCGAGGCTAAAGCCCCTAATTTATAGCTAAAAAAGATGTGGGGTATCAATAGAGCGTTAGCCATTCGACAGCAGTTTGGCAAGACTATCTCTTTTATATCTGACGATGTATAGTTCAAAGCTTAAAAAAGTGAATAAAGCTATTGCAACGTTCTTTACTTATTGTATATTCATAGGTTCTCTATTCTCTCAAATAGGCGGTATAACCGCCTCTAAAATCAACTCCGTTAATCACGCTCCAATTGATGTAGGATTAGCAGAATTTGAACCTTCCTACAACTTTTCTAAATCCAGAAAACAATGGGATCAGAACGGCAATTTATCACCACTCTACTCAACTATTGATAGTATCGTTATTGATGCCTCTTTTAATCTTAGGATGGCTTATACAATGACGGATGAGTTAGAAGTTGGCTGCAATTTAGGAGAGGGATATAGTAATTGGTCTGCAAAATATGCGGTGTACACTAAAAATAATTTTGGACTCGGTTTAATGCTCGGAGCTAATTTCCCTTTTGGTTTCGCAGAAATTGATACTAGAAATCGTACGGTAGATCAGATTGGCACTTATGGAATGGGGTTGATTGCTTCCTATGAAGTGAATGAAAAATCGTCTATAGATTTCAATGCGCAAATTCAGAATTATTTTCAAGATAATGAGGACTTACCAAACAATGATATTTTTCTTTCTGTGGATTATGGGCATTATGTAAAAGATCTTTTTTTGATTGTTTCTTTCCTATATCAAACAAGCGATTTTGATGATTTTCAACAAAATAAACTCACCTTTAGTCCTGGTATTTCTTTTGAAATGAAGCCAGAATATTTGATTGTTGCCAATGCTAATTTTGATTTAACAGGTAAGCAGACGGAGAAGACGCATGGATTTTCTGTGGCTTTTACGATTACGCTTTAAGGAGAAGGTTCCGTTTTAGATGTAGCTTTATCCCGCAACTTCCCGTTGCTGGATAAATTGTAAGTTCTCAAAATATCCACTACTGTCTGGATTAGGATTTATAAGATTTAAAGATTAATAAGATTTTTGATGGTGCCACTGTGTCTACTATACAGAAATCAATTTATCTGATTCATTATACAACAAGTCTGCAAGCACAACTCTGAACAAAGAGTACTTCCCATAATTTAAAATTCTTGCAGAATCGATGGTTTAAGTTTGTAACTTAAACCTACTATCAAGCTATTCCCAAATCTACCACCCATTACTAAACCGTAATCAAATTACCCGTCTTACTTAAGATTGTCTGAATCCCTGCATACAAACTTTTGGCATCCAAACAAACACCATTGATATTAGGTACTCTATCCTTTGCAGCTCTCGTAATCTGTGCCGTACACATTCCAACCACTTGCCCATTCACATCTAAGGCAGGCCCGCCACTCATACCTGGAATCGCTCGTTTATCGACTAAAAATCCGTTGTAAGGCAAGGCTTTATTAAAATGAGATAACAATAAATAATCCATAATCATAGTGGATTGCCAATACTGCCGAACGGTATAAAA
>CAKZUM010000542.1 GCA_937921525.1 uncultured Saprospiraceae bacterium | reverse complement strand
GGAGAAGATCATGACTTTGAAGAGGTCAATTATGTGAATTTATTTAGTAAAAAAATAGAGTGGCAAAACGAAGAGAAAGGCTCAGTAGGAATGATGTCTACGGCTACCTTAAAACCTACTTTGGAACAATTAAAAGAACTACTGGGGACTTCTGAAAAAGCAGTGGAAATATATACTTTAATTGAAAAAGCCTATACCGAGAACGAATTATATTCTGAGGCAACGATTCAGATGGTACACGAGTTATTTAAAGATTATGGATTGGTCGTTTTAGGAATGAATCATCCAAAATTAAAACAACAATTCATCCCGTATATCAAAGAAGAAATTTTAAAGCGCCCTTCAAAAGCATTGATAGAGGCAACTAGTGAACGCTTAGAAAAAGAGGCTAATTTTAAGCAACAAGCCTTCCCTCGGCCGATTAATTTTTTCTATCTTAGAAAAAATCTAAGAGAACGGATCGTGTATGAAGATGGGAGCTATCAAGTGCTAAATACAGATTATCGTTTTACGGAGGCAGAGATGATTCAAGAGATAGAAAATTACCCTGAATATTTTAGTCCAAATGTAGTGATGCGACCTTTGTATCAGGAGGTGGTCATGCCTAATCTTGCCTATATAGGTGGGGGAGGGGAGTTGGCGTATTGGTTAGAACGGAAGACACAGTTTGCCCATTTTGACGTAAATTTTCCAATGCTGATTCGCCGAAATTCTGTGATGTGGTTGGATAAAGGAATGGCTAAAAAGGTAAATAAATTGGGTTTGGGTATTGTTCAGATATTTGATCAAGAGGATGCCTTAGTACGCTTATTTATTGACAGTAATACTGATGAAACTTTAGAAATACAAGCAGAAAAAGAGACGGTAGCTAAAGCATTTGATCAAATCACAGAAAAGGCCAAAAACATCGATCAAAATTTAGGAAAGGCGATTCAAGCAGAAAAGAGCAAGCAGTTAAAAGTCTTAGACCAATTAGAAAGTAGATTGTTACGAGCAGAAAAGCAAAAACATGAAACCTCTCTTAAACAGATTACAGGAATAAAAGATAAATTGTATCCTAACAATGGGTTGCAAGAACGACATGATAATTTCTTATCGCTTTATTTGAAATATGGTCGCTCCTTTTTTGATGTTTTGTTAGAAAATTTAGATCCTTTAAAAAAACAATTTTTGGTGATAGAGGATAGTGCGGCAGATTGATAAGTTGCATTTCTTCCATGCTGTTTGCGTAAATCATACATCATAAATTATAAATCTTACATCCATCTAGTTCAAACCGTGATGGATTTATGATTTATGATGTAAGATATCAGATTTATGATTTTCTGCCCACTATACCCACTACACTAAGTCACCACCTGCAAAGCAATCATCTGGGTAGCCATCCCCACCAAATACCCCCCATATAAATCATTGGGCAGATGATCTTCCAGAATCAAACGAGCAGACCCAACAATACCCGCCAAAAAGATAGCAAGAAATAAGACTAAGTAAATATGAACGGTCCAGTTTCCTAAACTAATGCTGTTATAATTGTTTAGTAACATACTAACTAGGATAAATCCTACTAAAGCGCCCATTCCTACTGCGTGTAAACTTATTTTTGAAAAGAGGTTTAAAAGAAAGGAAAAAAACAGTGCAATAGTTACTCCTACAAATGCAGATTTTACTAATAAAGGCATATTGGGCACTTGGTAAAAATTATAACACAAGGATATATACCACATACCTGCTGCAAAAAAAGGCCCTATCCTGTCCATCCTATCTTTCATGTCCCAAGAACCAATCATGTCTAAATTTTTCATTAGGACAATAGTGATAACAGGTAGGAGGAAGGTACTTCCAAACACGCTTAATAGGTAGAAACTAGTCCTGCCTTCTCCAATTTGACTTACCCCGAAAGCATAAGGATTGATTAATATGGATAGGATTAGCATATAAGTTAAAACCAATAGTGGGTGAAAGATATTGGAAATAGAAAAAGCTAAAATCCTTGATGTTTTTGAGGACATTTATTGATACTTAATTAATAAGATTGGTTCTAAATTTATTCGCAAAATTGAGTATAAAAAAGGACATGAACAAATCCGCTATATTATGGTTAGGAAAGTGAGAAAACGAATACGCCATCTACAAACAAACAACTCATGCAAACGGTTAACATATTTTGGTTTAGAAGAGATTTAAGATTAGAAGATAATGCGGGCTTATATCATGCCTTAAAAGGAGAACATCCAGTCATTCCATTATTTATTTTTGATACCAATATTCTGGATCAATTAGAAGATAGAAAGGATGCAAGGGTTACGTTCATTCATGATGCATTGGAAGAGATGCAGACCGAATTAAAAAAAATAGGGTCTAGTTTAATAGTGAAATATGGAGAACCGCTAAAAGTATGGCAGGAATTACTCCAGACCTATAGGGTTAATGAGGTATATACCAACCGTGATTTTGAACCTTATGCAGTTAACCGTGATAAAGCGGTTTCTAATCTACTAGTACAGCAAGATATTACTTTTCATACTTTTAAAGATCATGTAATTTTTGAAAAAGGAGAGATACTAAAAGACGATGGTACACCTTATGTAGTATTTACCCCATTCTCTCGCAAATGGAAGGCTAGGCTAGATAGTCGAATCAGTAAAGATGTGCAAGGAAAGTCTGTATCGTATTACTTAAAGCAATATCCAAGTTTGAAATACGCTGATAAATTCTGGGAAGCCTCTACGGGGTTGATTCCTAGTTTGAAGTCAATGAAATTTGAGCGATCTACACAGACCATTCCAACTAAAACGGTTACTAGAGGATTGATAAAGAATTACGATCAAACTAGAAATTTTCCTGCTATAGAAGGCACGTCTCAGTTAGGCATACATTTTAGATTTGGGACCATTAGCATAAGAGAAAAAGCCCAAAAGGCGCGGCAGCTAAATGAAACCTATCTAAATGAATTAATTTGGAGAGATTTCTATGCGACAATATTGGGACACTTTCCCCATGTTGCTGAACGACCATTCAGATCTAAATATGAGAAAATTCCTTGGAGACATAATGACGATGAATGGAAGAAATGGTGTTCAGGCCATACAGGCTATCCTATGGTAGATGCAGGAATGCGGGAATTGAACACCACAGGGTTTATGCATAACCGAGTCAGAATGTTGACTGCTAGTTTCCTTACCAAGCATCTACTAATGGATTACAGGTTAGGAGAAGCTTACTTTGCTAAAAAATTATTGGATTACGATTTAGCAAGTAATAATGGAGGTTGGCAATGGGCAGCTGGTTGTGGTACTGATGCGGCGCCTTACTTTCGGATTTTTAATCCGACCTCCCAGCAGCAAAAATTTGATAAAGAATTAAAATACGTCAAGAAGTGGATACCTGAATATGGTACGGAGAAGTATCCTAAACCAATAGTAGATCATAAAGAAGCAAGAGAAAGGTGTTTGACTACCTTTAAAAAAGCCTTGAATAATCTGTAAACAGATAGTTAAATATACATATATATATAAAAGTGAAATTTTATTTTATACGTAAACTAATTGATTATCAATAGTATAAGAAAAAAGCAAGTAAAAGATTTGAAAAAATAAAGATGAAAATTTGCATTATATACTCAATTTAACCAACTTTGTATTCATAAATTAAAGCGGTTTAAAATTTATTAATCTCTAAAATACCTGTAATAGGGTATAAAACCGCAACATCATCTTAGCTACATTTGTGGCATACGGAATTTCAATCTCACCATTAATAACCTGTATTCATCTCTTACAAGAGATGGGGTACAACTTCCTTATTAGCTTAAAAACAAGCATGTTAAGACAACTCAATTTGGCTTAGTATACCAAGTTATTGTTGTTCGTTAACAATTAACATGATTTGTTCCAAACCCTACCGATTTAAGTAATAAAAAATTCTAAGATTTTCTTAGGGATGTCTTTGTATTGCACAAATTCGCCCATCCATCTTTCGTTTGATGTTCAAATGAAGGACTGCAATCTGTTTGCTAACAATATAATTGTGGCGAGTAAAATTGTAGAGTTAGGTAAGATAAAAGAGCATGAGATTAACAAAGTTTGGTTAAGACCATTTCGTGAGGCCTGAGTGCCTCACTTTTTACCAAACCTTAATTTTTATGCTACCAAGATATAAAGGTCATTGTTAAAAGATGACCCGTACGACTGAGATTAATTCCGTATTATATGAATGAAGTGGAATGTTAACTTCCACTTCCTTCTTTTCTTTTTTCAATAACTATGCCAATGCGGACATATCCAAATACCCAGTACTAGAAGAATATATTCCTTTTTTTGATACAGCGAAAATAGAAACAAATAGTATAATCCAACACTAACTACAATCTCATGATCAAACAGTTAATAGCTCATAATTATATGCATAGTTATCCTACCTGTTCTCCTTTTTCACAACAACATAAACATATCAGTTTGGATTTGGCCATGCCAAATATTTGTTCAGATTTTATAAAGGATTTTGATCGAAGGGAAAGTTAATTCTATTTGATTAGGATAATAAATTAATGCCCTTTAGCCGAGAAAGAAAAGCCTTAAAACCAAATCTGGAACATCTTACAAACGAGCTGATAGCGATTTATTCTACTGCTTAGTATCGACGAAAAAACGGTCCATTTTACCCTCACAGACGAAAGAGTAAATGCCATTGTACAAGGTACGCAAGTCTAGCAGACTAAGGAGACAAGAAAATTTTCAATCAACTCAACAACAATCTTTTTAGTAATGCCATGCTGCATAGTTAACAGGTTTTTATAATTGACCATCTTAACTACTGCTTCATTAGACATTACAAAATACAGTTTTTTAACCTTTTATTTTTTTAACCAAAATTCAAAACTAGTCCTATGAAAAAAGCGAGTACGCTTATTCGACCAGGAAGCTGGAAATCGGCTTTCATGGTTTTATTTGCCTGGTGTCTGGTTGGAACACTCCATGCTCAAACTGTGCTGGATACTTCTAACGACGGTGGCGCTGTAAACAATGGTGTTTTTAGTGTATGTGACCATGGAGGTACCACTTTAGGTCCAGGTGGCACTTACGAAGATCCTCTAGGTGGAGGGGTGTATGGAGATTTCTTTAATGATAGTAATCTTTACAATGGAGAGTTCTATTGGACGTTTTGTCCAAATAGCCCAACTGGAAAAATTCAACTTACTTTTTCTGTTTTTGATGTAGCTCCACAAGCTGATGCGAACTTTGCACGAGATCAGTTTAGAGTATATGCTGGAGATTGTGAAGATGCAGAAGCTGCTAATGCAGCAGCCGTGGCATCAGGTCAAACAGGAGCAGCTGGTGTTGCAGTAGATGGAAATTCTGTTGGTACTATGACTTTTAGTAACCCCACTTATGGCAGTGTTCCTGCAGAGGTCGGTGTTGATTTTGGCGCTGGCTGGATAGCGGCTACCTGTGAAAATCCTACTGGTTGTCTTACCGTTGGATGGTTTACTAATGAGGATAATAACAAAGGTGAAGGATGGGAATTTACTGTTACTGAAAATTCAACAAATCCAGGATTTGGTGATTGTCCAAGCTTTCCTTTGACTACTTCTGCTACATGTAGTATGCCTGCTGAATTGGTCATCCCAGCGCCAGCACTTAATGGTGACGTTTGTGATGTATATACCGTGGGTGTATCTGTTGATGGTATTCCTGCTGCAATTGGAGGTAATGTAAGTTTAGTTCCTGGTCGACATACTATAACTTATACAATTAGTCTTGGAAATGATGTATTAAGTACTAGTGAATGTGCTATTTCTATAGCAGATGCTGCCGACTTGGTTTGTAATGATCATGTAAATATTTCTCTAGGAAATGATTGTAGCACAGATCTTTCTCC
>CAKZUM010000541.1 GCA_937921525.1 uncultured Saprospiraceae bacterium | reverse complement strand
TAAGAAACTCAAAAAATCAGTGCATAGCCTAGCTACGGACTTACTTTTTTGAGGTTTTTAGAAGGAGAAAGAACAAACCAGATAACAACTAAGTCTACCCGTTTGTTCCTTTATTAGGGTCAAGCGAAAAGCCTTACAGCTTATGCAATTTGGGTAATGAAACGATCTAATTTATCTTCTTTAGAAAGATTCAATTTCTTCTTTATTCGATAACGAGCAACTTCTACTGTTTTAGGGGCAACATTTAGTAAATTTGCAACCTCTCCATTAGAAAAACCAAGTCGAAGGAATACACAATGTCGAACTTCATTTTTAGAAAAATCAGGATGCTTATTGAGCAAATCTTTGGTAAAAGAAGGGTGCATTTCATTAAAACACATCGTAAATATCTTCCAGTTTTCTTCTAGATTAAGCGTACTATGAATTTGCTGTATAATTTTGTACAATTCTGATTTTGTCTTATTACTAACCTGTGGTTGTAGTTGTTTTAGTTTGGTCATGATAGACTCTAATTCTGCACTTCTTTTAGTAATCTCCATTACCTTAGTAGTCAACTCTCTATTTTTAGTAGCTAAGCTAAGAGATAGTTGTTCTTTTTCCTCGTGGCTTTTTTGGTAATTTGCTTCTATATTTTTTAAAGACGTTTCTACTTCTAGCAGTCTAGCTCTTTCTCGCTGTGTTAATTCTGTAATATCTTCCATAATCATCACATAGTTTTCCTGCTGTGTAGATGAATCTGTACGCATTATCCGTACTTGATAAACTTTATGAGTAGAGACTGAAGTCCATACAAAGGAATCTCCCTTATTTGCTAGTATTTCTTGCTGGTATTGATCTCTTTTTTCCGCCCTAATTTTTAATACTTGAAAAATATTTTGAGATTGCAGATTATTAGAGATGCCTAGTGCCGTAGTAAATTGTTCATTAAAAAACTGTATTGTAAAATCCTCATTTAACCTAATAACAGCAGTAGGTATCTGTTTGATAATAGTATTTAATTCATCTATTCTATTTTTATTAGTTTCTTGCTCATTAGCTAGCTGTATATTTGCTTGTTTTAAGGTCAGGTTTATTTTATGCTTTCGTGCAGCATTTCTGAAAAAGTTACCAGTTAAGCTTCCGAGTAGTAATAAAAAAATACCACCTATTCCGCCAATAAGTTGTTGTCGTTGAATAGTTAGGTTCTTTTTGGATGCTTGCACTTTGAGTTGACCATATTCTTTTTCTACAATCTCTAATGCGTGCTTATCTTTTATACCTTCCAATACGGTATTGTAATTTGCATATAAGATACTATCATTTAATCGTTTATATTCTTCGTGGTAGATAAGTGCTTTCTCAAACTGCCCTCTTTGTTTAAAATACTGATATAACCGCCGATTGACTCTAAGAATATTTTGTTTGTCATTACTCTCTAGAAATGTGAGGCGAGCTTTTAATAATAATTTTTGTGCTTCTTGAAATTGTTTTAGTGCTAACAGATTATCTGATTTAATCATTTGTAGATAGGGTAGCCAATGGCTGGGGCCCTCCTTTTTTACAGTAGCTATTTGTTTATTAAGGATTTTCAGAGCCTCTAAAGGCCTACCTTTTTTAGTACGTAACTGTGAGCAGATAATTTTTGCAGCTATATCTTTCTTTTCTTTGGGGATTAAGCCTAGATAATATCCGGCAGAATCTAATTGGTTGAGATGCATATAAGTACTGGTTAGTTCCTTATATATCTTATAAGCAAATGCATCCTCTAGTTTCGTCCCAGAGTTCAAGATTTTGTTAAAATAGGTTAGAGCTAACTTGTAGTCTTCTTGATCGATAAAAAAGGAAGCAAGGCTTTTATAAGACTGTATGATTAATTGAGGATCATCTGATTGTTCTGCATCTCCCAATGCCGTTATATAATTTTTCAATGCTTCCTGAGGTAGTCCTTTATGTACTTTTTGACTAGCTGTCAAATAATTTTGATAGTATCTTAAAAAGTAGAAGTAAGGGGTTTTAGTCTCTTGATAAGAATCTATTAGATCAAAAGCTATTTTTATATTCTTGGAATATTCTCCAAAATCAGATAAATAATAAGACGCTCTTCCCTTTAGCAAATGCATTTCCGCACTATCTAATTTAGATAAATCGACTTGTTGAAGAGACTCGTCAATAAGTACGAATGTTTCTTTTGGTAGTGATTTGAAGAACTTTCTAGAAAAAAGCTTGGTAAGGTATAGTTTATCTTCGCCCGTTGCATATTTAGTTTCAATTAGTAAGCTATCTGCATACTTATTAATTTGTCCTAGTAAATGACTTCCTCCCATAAATATGAGAAGCAACATCAAGTAAGCTTTGATTGTGATTGTATCTCTCATAAACAATTTACATTTTGTACTTTAGCACGTTGGATTATTTTAGATTCTGAAAAGTAACGTCTTAAACATCAAATGATTCTATATAATTTCGATCTACTTAAGCATTATTTTGTCTAACTATTTTTTTAAATAATTTGTCTAATTTTTCATCATATAAAAATATGAGTTAAGTTAAAAAAATAATTTTTTGGTTATTTTATTGAATAATTTGCAATTTTTGACAGAAAAAAAATAAAGGTTTATATTAAAATATCACTTTATTCATTTAATTACACAACCATACAAAGTTAGACAAAAGATGATAAAATTACTTCTGATAGTCATGTTAGCGTCCTCTATAAGACAGGGCTAATTATTTGTCAATTTTGAAGGGTATAAAGCAGAGATATATTTAAAAAGTAGATTTTCTGTTAATAGAAAAGTATACATTTGTGAGATAGGTAGTTTTGAATTATTTTTCTCTGAAAGCCAAGTGGATTGATTGGATGTATAGTCGTATTTTGTAAGCGAATCTTACATCATAAAACAGTCTATTTTTACCTTATTTAGCAGATGCATGGTTTATGATGTATTAATTATAATTTATGGTCGATAAAACCAATCATCTCTGCCTAAAAGCAGGGTATATGCAGGGGTAAATACTTACATATTTTATAGAATGGCTAACATAAAAAATTTTTTTTCCATTAAAGATTTGGAGAATATTACAGGGATTAGCACTCACTCCATCAGGATTTGGGAAAGACGTTATCAGTTATTATTACCATCAAGAACAACTGGTAATCAGAGAATATATGATATTAACCAGTTAAAGACATTACTCAATATTGCTTTTTTAAAGAAGGCTGGCTATAAAATTTCTAAAATATCTAATTTATCAGAAGAGGAGATTTCAACCATTGCACAACAAATAGTTGATAAAGATGCCAAATCTTTCTATTTCATATCTAATATGAAAATTGCTATGTATGAGTTCGACTACCAATTATTTAACCAATTATATGAAGAAGCATTACGAAAGCAAACCTTTACGGAGGTATTCATAAATATTTTTATCCCTTACTTACATTTTCTTGGTTTATTTTGGCAGACAAAAACAATCTCTACTGTTCACGAACATTTTATCTCTAATCTGATTTACCAAAAAATACAACTACATATTGCAGAGATAGAAAACCTTTCCCCTACTATTAGTAGTCCAACATTTGTACTTTATTTGCCAGAAGAGGAGATGCACGAAATAGGTATATTATTTTTACACTATGTATTACTCTCAAAAGGATACCGATCTATTTACTTAGGCAGAAGTGTGCCAGTAGAGGATTTACCCCGCCTAACATCTGCCTTCTCAAATCTTTACTGGATCGCTTCTTTTACCATTAGACCTGATTCTAAAAAATTCAAAAAGTATATAGATAAAGTTGTTAAGATTTTAACGGAGCAAGATCAATTCTGGGCAGTTGGGCGTCATCTAGCTTCCATATCTCCTCAAACACTTCCCAGTAATTTAAGAATATTTGGTTCACTCAAAGATGTATTGTCTGAAATCAAGTAAGAGCTTGAAGTTGTTTAAGAATGTAGATTGAAATTAGTTGTAAGTGCTTGATTGCTAGGACACAGCCTTTTTTATTTTTCGTAGCCTTAGTACTGTCTGAATTTTGACAACCAATATACTAATAGAGTATATAATATAGCCCTCCTCTAAACTAACAAACAGATCAAACCGTTTCATTGAAGCAAATATGACTAACTTTTTGCCTAAAGAGTTAGACACAAAATGTCTATAAAATTAGAATACTCATTTGTCTGCCTATCGTTTTATTTGTTGACATGAGTAATGGACAATCTAGTACCCCAAACATGACTATTAGCTATCTTTTTTTTTTATTATTTGTTCTTACTTTATTAGCCTTGGCGTGGTTTTTCATTGCAAGTAAAAATACAAATATCCAAAAACTCAACCAGCAAAATAATATTTTGAAACTGCAGTATTCAGAAGCTAAAGAAACATTAGAAGAAGTAGAAGAAAAAAATTTACATTTAAAAAATAAAGTAAACTACCAATCTACTCAACTGCTTGACTATATTATGAATAAGGAAAAGATAGATATACAAGTAAAAGAAATGTTAGATATTATCATAAAAGAAGAGGACTGCGAACAAAGAATGGAGCTTATCGAAGTCAAGCTCACCAAATTATATAAAACTTCTACTACTTGGATGGGATTCAAGGAAAAGATAAATAATGTCTATCCAAATTTTTTTAAAAATCTTTGTAAATACCATCCTAATTTATCTAAAAACGATTTGAAACACTGTGCTTTTATTTTAACAGGTCTACCTATTCGAGAGATTTGTTCTATCTTATCTGTTTCTCCTAAAACAGTAGAATCTGCCAGGTATAGAATTCGGAAAAAAATAAATATCTCGCCAAATCAAACTACAAAAGACTATCTATTATCTCTCTTAGAATAGCTCAATAATAGGAGAAAAGAAAAGATAGTACTTGTAAATATCTTCCCATTTGATCCTGATAACACAATAGAAGAAGGGAATAATTACTCACCTATGTGGGATGCACATTTGAATATGTGGACAGATGAAGCAATCAATGGTCCAGCAGGAGATCAAAGAAGAGCAATTACTTCTTTTGCGGATTTATTCGATTTAATTGATAGAGGTTTAGTGACGAACTTTAGCGGAAATGCGGGTATAGAAAATTCATTTATCAACGGATTACGAGCGTCTAATGCAGTTATCAATTGTCCAGTTATATGTCATCCTTTCCAAGGAGAAAATATTAATGATGGTACTGTTGTAGGCACAGCATTGAATGCGGGAGACGTATTTACACAAAGTGGTGCTACTTCCATAAACGTTTGTTCAGGTGATAATGTAAGCAACATCGTCCAGTTAGCGAATAATGCAAGTAATGCAGAAGGGGTAGAATATACTTATGTTTTAGTATATGATGATAACCGAATAGGAGGAGTCATTCCTATTGGTAAGATTGAACTAGAGGGTAGCCCAACTTTAAATGCTAGTATCTATGGACTTGCTTATACAGGAAATCTTACAGTTAACCCGTGGGCAGATATTAGCACTGCTGTTCTTTCTGATGGGGAGTTTGCTTTAAGTGCCAATGCAGTTAGTCTAACTGTTCAAAATGGAGGGTGTACATCTGCTATTGATAGAGGTTTTGATAGTCTAAGGGCACAATCAAGAAGTACAGACTCGGAAGATTTGGTATATCTTACAGCAGAAGGGATTGTCTCTACTAGACCATCGACTCTAATGCGTAGTGAATTAAGAGTACTACCTAATCCTTTCAACGCCCAATTGACAGTAGCTTACACTGCAACAACAGAGAATGCTCACTTAATTATTTATCATGTAAGTGGTAAGCAGGTATTTGAGCAGACTTTAGCTAAAGGTACACCTACTCATCGTATTAATACAGGAGATCTAGGGAATGGATTGTACTTATTAACAATCGAAGAAGAAGGAGTAACGCTTAACATACAGTTAATTAAGGAAGCGGCAGAATAATAAGAAAAGTTACTTATTCAACTAAATAAAACACGAATCCGATTTATCATACTCCATTTTTCAATTCCACTTTCGAGTGGAATTGGAGGATGGAATTTTTTATTTGGGGCCCAGACCCACTTTAAGATTTGAAACATACAAGATTTGAAACATACGCTCACCTATTCCTACCATTAAACATCTACTGCCTTCTTTTCCCAATAAGTAGCTATTTTATTCTTGATTCCAGTTTAGGTTTTTCTTAGATTGCTTACATTTGTAAATGTTAAGTTGGATATACAAGTATCATCATAAATAGACGATATATAAAAAACAATGGGCAAAAAAAATAAAAGAAAAGGCGTCGTATTCTCCACCAATCCAGATTACGAATACACACATGAAGAGAACCAAGAAATGGAAACGCTTCCAAAGCAGCAACAAGTTCTCAGAGTCCAAATAGATCGAAAACAAAGAAGAGGAAAAGAAGTAACCCTAGTTACAGGATTTGAGGGGAGCACAGATGATTTAAAAGACTTAGGAAAAATGCTAAAGTCTAAGTGTGGAGTAGGCGGTTCGGTGAAAAATGGGGAGATCATTATACAAGGGAATCATAAGACAAAAATAATCGACCTGCTAAAAGGTGATGGTTATACGCAAACCAAAGGAATTGGCGGGTAATACGACAAGTTTATCAAAGTAGTTGGAAAAATTAAAATGACATAGCTAGGGTTGTTTTTACCACATAGGTACATAGATCACATAGGTACATGTCACGCTATGTGACCTATGTATCTATGTGGTAAAATTGTCAACTACTTCTATGTGGTGAAATTGTCAACTACTTCTGTGGTGTAGATAAACTTGTCGGTAATACCGAATATATTTAATATTGCAACTCTATTACTTACCTTACGTATTAAAATAATATTAAATGGTAGCCATCTTAATCCCAAACCAAGTTAAGATGGATTTGCTAAAAAAAATATCCCAAGAACTCCTATCTGTAAGATATACTATGCTTGTCTATTCTAGACAAATTATATATTTATCTAATCCGAGACTTGACTTATTGGTGATTTTTTTTGCAACTTAGGTCTAGTATTTTAATACAACCTTAGTAGAATATTTAATCTAAAGTAAAAAAGAGTTATAATTTGCTCATTATGAGATAATTATAATAGATATTCTCCAAAGCCAATGAATGTTTTCCGTTCAGAAAGGCGTAGCCTATTGTCGCCCAATTTTTATACTACCTACATTACTTTTCCAAAGGACATCTTATTTACTAAGCAGCAACTGCTTTGTCAGTTTAATGCTGCTATATACAATTATAATTTAGAAGTATAACTTCTGAAGTATTAAGTTGTTTTGTCATCATTGAAGGCAAAAATTACTAAGTTTTACCAACAAATAGTGAAAATATTTCCTATGAGGAACTTCCACCCTTTGACTTTTATAATAGTTTCATTAGTTAGCTTATGGCTGCCTATTGCTGCTGTTGCAGATAATATTACTTTAAATGAGAAGACGGCTACGCCCTATAATTTATTAGGTGATAGTATTTCCATAATTGACATCATTATAACCAATGAGGATTGTGGTTCTGCTACAACCTATGCTGCTAGTGCTAGTATTACAGGAGGTGTCGCTCCCTTTACCTATCAATGGTCTTCAGGTGATACACTAGCTTCTGTGAGTGGTTTGGCTGCTGCTAGTCATTCTGTGACGATTACTGATTCTACAAATTGTATAGTCATAGATACTTTTACAATTGCTTCAAATATATTGGAAGTTCGTATATCAGAAAGCCTTCCAGCTACTAGTTTAAATGTTGCGGATGGTGCTGCTACGCTGGTCGCCTCAGGAGGGACTGCGCCATATACCTACGAATGGGACAATGGAGTGACTACCCCTACCAACACCACCTTATCTTCAGGTACGCATAGTGTGACAGTTACGGATAGTAATAACTGTACTGCAAGCACTACCTTCAGTACGGTTTTTTCTGCATTAAACGTGATTGTGAGTGGTTCCAGAGATGCAAAATGTAATGGCGGGTCGGATGGAACAATAACGGTGACAACTAGTGATGGGGCCTCCCCATATTCATATAATTGGAGTAATGGAGATACTACTCGGACTGCCACTGGGCTTTCCAGAGGTACTTACACGGTAACTGTAACGGATGCCAATGGTTTGACAGGCGTTCTAGATGCAGGAGTAATAGATGGCGATCCGATTTTCTTCAATATGGAAATTTTTCCACCTACCTGTGCCACCTTATCAGATGGTCGAGTGCGTATGTTTGCATCTGGAGGAAAAGAACCTTACTTGTACGATATAGGCGTGGGCTTAACACCCGTAGGAATTGTTGGCGGTATTAGAGAAGGCGTCAAAAACTATAGAATTTTCGCTGCTGATGGATGTACGGCAGATACCAGTTTTACAATGGTTGCTGCATCTCCGGGTTTACCCAATCCAAGTTTTGAAGTAGAGCAGAATGGCCTGACGGTCACTATCACCAATACCTCTACCAATGAACCTACCAATTATATATGGGAATTTGGAGAAGAAACTACGACCACTTTTCCTAACCCGGGTGTATTTGAATATCCAGATACAGGTAGTTATACCTTATGTTTGACTGCTTCCAATTTTTGTGGCTCTGCTCAAACTTGCCAAGAATTAGTTTTTGAACCAGGTCAAGTACCCGGCTTAAGTCTGAACATAGGTCGAGACACTTCTAATTTGAATGGTACCATTATTACTGTACCTGTTACGGCTGGAGCATTAAATAATTTGCAAGCTATTCAAGGTACTTTCCAATTATCTAATCCAGCGGTAGCTAATATTGTAAGTGTTTCTGATTTTAATTTACCGGGTTTAGATAGCACTAGTTTTAGTATTGAAGCTGGTTCGTTTACCATAGATTGGGAAAAAGCAGATAGTACGGCTTCTACTATTGAGGAAGGAACAGTTCTATTTAATTTGGCGATCAACTTAACAGGAGAACCGGGAACTTGTACGCAAATTTTAGGCGGTGGCGAGGGAGGAAATTTAGTATTCACTAGTTTGTTCGAGGGCAATATAGTAAATACGCCTTTTGTAATAAATTCTTCCGAATTATGTGTGTCTAGATTGATTTCTATTACAGGTAATGTGCATCGAATTGATAATACCGTAGGCGTAGAGAATGTAGAATTAACATTAAGTGAAGACAACTTTTTTGTAACAGATCAAACTGGAAATTATTCTTTCGGTGGCCTACCAGAAGGGAATACATTTACGATCACTCCTAATAAATCAGATGCTTTATTAAATGGAGTGACTACCTTAGATTTAGTTAGGACTTTACAACATATACTTACTGCTAGTTTACTAGAAACACCATATCAAATTATTGCGGCAGACATTGATAATTCAGGTGCGGTTAACAGTCTGGATTTGGTATATCTACAACAAGCCTTATTACAAAAGCGTAGTACTTTTCCAAATAATGGATCGTGGAGATTTGTGCCAGAGGAGTTTATGTTTACAGACCCAACAAATCCTTTTGCAGACGATTTTCCAGAATCGCTTACGCTTATTAGACAAGAGTTAGATGAAACAAATGCTGATTTCATTGCCATTAAAGTTGGGGATGTAACGCTCTCTGTAGGTAATAAATCTGCATTGAAAGCAGCCAAATCAATTCCTGTAAAGACAAAAAATAAAACTTTTAAGAAAGGCGATACAGTTATTTTGCCTTTTACAATAGATCAAGAATCGGCAGCATTGGGTATGCAGATTGGATTAGCATATAACACGAATACATTAATTTTTGATGAACTAATTGCAGATAACAAATTATCTATTGACCAACATAACATCGAAGTAAAAGATGGTAATATAAAAATAGTCTGGTTGAACACGAATCGTATGCCTATTGGAAAGGCCAAAGCTGGTCATTTTCAACTAGCGTTTACAGCTAAGGCAGATGGGCAGGTTGCGGGTACAGTCGAATTGAATAATACTGATTTTAAAACAGAATTATATAAAGATGCTGCTTCAAGAATAGAAGTGGTAGCAATGGATTTACAATTTGAAGAAAAAACACCAACGCTTTTTACAGTAGAACCAGTTCAAAATGAACCAGTTACTCACTTAATGATGGGAGAGGCAGGGGCTTGTGGAGATGGCATTGATAACGATGGAGACGGTTTAGTTGATTGTGCAGATGGGGATTGTTTCTGTGAGTGTCAAGATACTACTAATACGGCAGATTGCTCGTCCGTGTGCGAAGGCTTTATGATACAAACTTCGGATGTTGGAATCGTATGTGGTTCTGCGCTTACGAATGTGTCTTTGTCTACTACAGGAGGTTCAGGTGCTGTGACCTATTCAACAATAGTTGTCGGTGGTGATACGGTTTGGGACGGAGAGGAATTAGCAGATATTTCAGCAGGTACTTATATCATTACTGCTCATGACTCGATGGGTTGTACGGCGGTAGATACCTTTATTATAGAAGGTGCTAGTGTTATGCCTTCCTTTACTTTTACACTAGATGAAACAGGTTTGTTTGTAGCAGACAATTCCACTAATAATCCGACAGAATGGGCGTGGACGTTTGGTGAATTTGGCACTTCTTCGAGTGCAACACAAGGATTAAATGTTGCTAATATCAACAGTTCATTTGATGTTTGTTTAACAACAACTAATAGCTGTGGTACTGGTACATCTTGCCAAACTATTGAAATTGAAGGAAACACGACGATGGACATGGACACCACGACTATAGACATGGACACCACGACAACGGGGATGGACATGGACACCCTGACAATGGTAATAGACACCACTACAACGGACATGGACATAGATACCATGATGAATGAACAAATTATTATCAACGCAATTACTAGAAATGCGGATTGTAATGAAGATAATGGGTCTATTATTCTAACGGTTTCAGGGGGTGTGCTTCCCTACACCTACACTTGGGGGAGTCCAGAATTATCAGGCTCTTTTTTAACAGGATTAGCAGAAGGAACATACAATTTGACAGTTACCGATGCGGAAAATAATATAGGTACATCCGTCATAGAAATAGGAAAAGAAACCATCATTATTGATACGGACGCTACCATCTTCATTCCTGATTGTAGTAATGATGATGTTGAAACTGGAAGTATACAAATAGCGGCTTTAGGTGGAACAGCACCTTACACCTATTTGTTAAATGATGTCGCTTCTACAACTGGTCTTTATACTAGTATTCCATCAGGAGGCTATTTATTGACGATACGAGATACGAATGGTTGTGCCGCCATTTATTCCTTGGAATTACCGGGGATAGATGCGAACCCAGCTTTTGCTTTTGAAGAAATTAATAATAGCATTCAATTTACAGACATATCTAATAATACGCCTAGTTCTTGGTCATGGACATTCGGAGATATTGCGACTTCTGATCTTCAAAATCCACAGTTGTCACTTGATGGAATTACAGCACCCATAGAGGTTTGTTTGACCACTACCAATTTATGTGGTTCTGCTATGGCTTGTCAAATGGTAAATCTTGGAGATTCAACTATTGTAGATACGGTTACTATTGCTCCAGTTGATACGATGACAGCAGCTGCTTTAGAGGTAATAGCAATCTCTACAGAAGTGAGCTGTAATGGGAATGATGGTTCTATTACTATAACACCAGTTGGAGGTACTAGTCCGTATACTTATACTTGGAGTACGCCAGGATTGACAGGAAGTAGTGTTAGTAATTTGGTAGCAGGAAATTATATGGTAACAGTTACAGATGCAGATGGTACGCGAGTGACTAATAGTATAGACTTAGAAATGACAGCAGCGGTAAATGTTGATTTGGGTAATACTCAGATTACAGCAAGTTGTTCGGGTGATGTCGGGACAGGTGAGATTCAGCTATCAGCTACGGGTGGTATAGGAGGGTACACTTATAGTTTAAACGGACAACAAAATACTACTGGTGTTTATAGCAATCTCTTATCAGGTACTTATTTTATTAGTATAATGGATGAAAAAGGTTGTACTGGTTTAGATACGCTCAATGTACCTGCCGCTAGTCAAACGCCAACCTTTACTTTTTTACAACAGGAATCACAAATTATTTTTACAGACATATCTAATAATAGCCCTACTTCATGGTCTTGGGCTTTTGGGAATATTGCTACTTCTACTGCTGCCACGCAGCCCCTTAATATTGTGGGGCTTACTGGAGTCTTAGAGGTTTGTTTGACTACAGAAAATGCCTGTGGTACAGGTGTTTCATGTCAGACAATTCAATTAGGAAATACTCCGATAGATACTACGGGTATGGATATGGACACGATGACTGTGGGTATGGATACAATGGTTGTAGATATGGACACGATGACTGTGGTTACGGACACAATGACTGTGGACATGGACACGATGACCGTGGATATGGATACAACAATCAACTCAGCATTATCCATCTCTTTAAATATCACTAATTCGAATTGTCAAGGTGGTGGTGGTGCGATAGAAGTGGTGGCTACTGGTGGACAATTGCCATACTCTTATAATTGGAATATACCAGATTTAGCAACTTCAACTGCAACCAATCTGAATGTTGGAGGCTATTCCGTAACTGTTACTGATGCGGTAGGAACGACCGTTACTGCCACTACGGTTTTAGAAATGGGATCTGATATTCGTTTGGATGCCAGCAGCGTTATCAGCCCAAGCTGTTCCAATACGCAGGTAGGAACAGGGGCACTTCAATTTGTTGCCACAGGAGGAACAGCGCCATACACATACAATTTGAATAATAGTATTTCTGAGACAGGTATTTATAGTGGACTGTTTGCAGGTACTTATTTTCTATCAATACAAGATGCTAGTGGCTGTACTACTTTAGATACGATCATGATTCCATCAACGGATGGTACTCCTTCTTTCACTTTTGTAGAAATGGAGAACTCTATTGTCTTTACAGATGCGACCACTAACAACCCAACAAGTTGGTCTTGGACGTTTGGAAATGTAGCAACCTCTGCAGCCCCTAGCCAAGCTTTAAATATTGATGGAATTGAAGGGCCTTTTGAAGTTTGTTTAACCACAACTAATGCTTGTGGAATGGCTACTTTCTGCGAAACCTTGATGCTTGGCACGTCAATAGATACGATGAATATCGATACTACAGGTATGGGGATGGACACGATGACTGTGGATATGGACACAATGGGAATGGATATGGATACGATGACTATGGACATGGACACCATGGGAATGGATATGGATACGATGACTGTGGACATGGACACAATGGGAATGGATACTACAGATGCAGAACTAGACACAACACTCGTGAGACCTACCGTAAACCTGTCGATAGAAAACCTAACCAGAGTTACTAGTGATACGATTAGCCTAGCTGTATCTGCATCAGGATTTACGAATATCTTGTCTTACCAATACAGTATTCAAATAGCAAATTCTTCGGATGCAAGAATTATAGGAATTAGTGATTTTAATTTAGAAGGTTTATCTGCCAATAATTTTTTCCAAGTCAATGATCAAACATGGACCAATGTATGGTATGACCCAACGGCAATGGGGATAAGTGTGCCAGATGGTACAAATTTATTTACGGTTCAAATGATTAAAACTAATTCAGAAACAGACTGTATTGAATTAGTTCTCAATAGCAATCGGATTCCTGTTCAATTGATTATGGCACAAGGGAACGCTATTGTGGAAGGGATTGTGGAGGTGAGTAATGGCAGCGCATGTACTAGTGAAGCACGAAGTATTTTTGGTACAATCGAAACAGAAATAGGTGTACCCGTAAGGGATGTAAGTGTGGCTATCTCCAATGATTCTATCACGACTACCACAGGGGTAGATGGTTTCTATAGTTTCAATCAAATTCCTATTGCGGAAGAAATAAACATCATTCCAACTAAGGATGGAGACTACCTAACAGATGTTACCACCTTCGATCTTGTATTGATGAATCGACATATTTTGAATATTGCTACCCTAGATTCCCCTTATAAGATCATTGCGGCAGATGTCAATAAATCGAGTACAATTACTGCCTTTGATTTAGTGCTAATACAAAGATTAATTCTTGGACTAAACCAAGATTTTCCAGGAAATAGCTCTTGGCGATTTATACCTGCCTCGTACGAATTTATGGACCCTACAAACCCATTTGCAGAAGATTTTCCAGAGTTGTTGACTGTAAATGGTTTTAGCGGAGATTTAGGAAATCAAGATTTTATTGGTGTAAAAGTAGCAGATGTATCTTACACCGTCCCGAACGGTTCGTTTGCAGGAACAGCTACAAATAGATCAGCTAAAAATCTATCTTTATCTGTAACTAATCAAGAGTTTGAATTGGGAACTACCATTAATGTACCTATAAAGGCAGCTAATTTAAAAACCTATAGTGGCTTCCAATTTGCTGTAAGTTTTGATCCTTCTATTTTAGAATTTGAAAGCTTATCAAGCACCAATGGCCTACCACTAAGCACTAATAATATCAGTTACCAGCATATTTCAAAAGGTAAATTATTAGTCAGTTGGGTAGCAGGAGTCGAGCAACCATCAAACATAGACCAGTTATTTGAATTAACGTTTGCCACTAAAGGAAACGGTAGTTTAAAAGAACTAATTACCTTAGATAATCAATACTTACAGTCGGAATCTTACACACAGGATTTACAGGTGACAGATGTTACCTTATCCGTAGAGGATGCAAAGATGGCTGCTATGGGAACAATCAATATCTATCCAAATCCATCAAAAGGAATTTTTATTGCAGAGATTCCTAGTGAATTGATTCAGCCAACAGAAATTATAGTGTATACCCTAACAGGTCAGCAAGTACTAAGTGTGAAAGGCTTAGACATAGCAGAGGACCAGTATACTATTGACTTAAGCAATCAATCAGAAGGAACGTATATCGTGATGATAAAAGGCGAGGAAAGCGTGGAGGTGCAACGAGTTGTGGTTGGGCAGTAAATGGATTATTCTGGATAAAAAATGGCTGTTCTCATCATTTGAGAACAGCCATTTTTTATTATACGTTATAATTGAGAAGGTTTATGGTGTAGTCACAATACTGGACATTGTTTAGAACAGAGAGCAGAGAATAGAGAGTAGAGACGTATTTCGATCAGAGAACGACGAAATTTCGTCCTTTTTTAAACGTAATCTGTCTCTATTCTCTACTCTCGCTTCTCTGTTCTTTGAAATGTCCAGTAGTATGTGGTGTAGTCGCGTTGTTGATAAAAAGGTTTGATTATAAATAAAGGATGATGGCAGAAATTTTAAAAATGGCTGTCATCTTTCTCTGATACCATAACCGGCAGTCTACTATAAAAGACCATTGATCAGGTCATTAACGACGAATTCTTGGTGGCAGACATTTTCAAAATGGCTGACACCTTTTCATAGACCCCAAGTATCAGCCACTTTCTAAGTAACGAGGAGATAATAAATGTACATTCTTGGGTAGCTTATTTTTTTCTTAGTTTTCTCTTGAAAGCGGGAGTATTGTTGATACTATGACCGATTTCAAGAGGAAAATAAGGGAAAAAGAAGCAGCCAAGAGTGTA
>CAKZUM010000540.1 GCA_937921525.1 uncultured Saprospiraceae bacterium | reverse complement strand
ATTACCAAATACATAGTAGATAATACCGTTGGAAAACTATGCGAAGCCCACAAAGAAAAGATCGGACTAAAAGAAGAGGAATATAAACCCAAACGAAAAAAAGCCACAAAGAAACGTTTATTAGAAGATTTAGAAGCCTACCGAAAATATTTACTATCCTTAACCATTTGTGATCCTGCTTGTGGTAGTGGGGCTTTTCTCAATCAAGCATTAGATTATTTGATAAAGGAACATCAATATATTGATGAATTACAAACCAAGCTTTTAGGTGGTTCTTTTGTACTGTCTGATATTACCAATGATATATTAGAACGCAATATTTATGGAGTAGATATTAATGAGGAGTCGGTGGATATTGCCCGTCTATCTCTTTGGTTACGTAGTGCAAAAAAAGGTAGAGCATTAACTACATTGAGTAGTAATATTAAATGTGGTAATTCTTTGATTGATGATAAAGATATTGCAGGAGATAAAGCATTTAATTGGGAAAAAGAATTTCCAGATGTTTTTAAGAATGGTGGGTTTGATATTGTTATAGGAAACCCTCCTTATGTTAGGCAAGAATTAATTAGTCCATTAAAACCTTTTCTTGAAAAAAGATTTAGTACATTTCATGGGACAGCCGATCTATATATCTATTTTATTGAACTGAGTCTTGATAAGTTAACTAAACAAAAAGGGCTTTATAGTATAATTGTAGCGAATAAATGGATGAGATCAAACTACGGTATAAGTTTAAGAAAATGGATTAAACAATTTAATATATCTGAAATTATTGATTTTGGTGATTTACCAGTATTCCAAAATGTAGCTGCTTATCCTTTAATTTTAAGTGTAGAAAATACTAATGCAAAACAATATTTCAAAGCAATAGAACCCATCAATTTATCATTTCCTGACTTGGGTACATATGTTAGGGAAAACAATTTCTCAGTAAACCAAAAATCTTTAAATGATGAAGGATGGGCATTAGTTGATAATAGAAAAAGTGAGTTGTTTTCAAAAATAAAAAATATAGGAACTCCATTAAAAAAATATATAAAAAATGATATTTACTATGGAGTCAAAACAGGTTTTAATAAAGCATTCGTTATAGATAAAGAAACAAAAGATAGATTAATAAATGAAGATAAATCTAATATTGAAATAATTAAACCTTTTTTAGCAGGAAGAGACATAGGAAGATATGGTACTGAATTTCAAGATACATATTTAATCTTTAGTAGAAGAGGAATATCAATTGATAAGTATCCCAAAATCAAAGAATACTTGATGAATTTCTACGAAGATTTAAAACCAAAAAATAATAAAACAGATAAAAGAGGTCGTGCCAAAGGTAGTTATAAATGGTATGAAATTCAAAGTTCTGTAAGCTATTATGAACAATTCGAGCAACCCAAAATAATTTACCCAGACATTGCAACTAAGGGAAAATTTTATTTCGATGAAACTAATAATTATTATCTGACAAATACAGCATATTTTTTTCCAACAAATAATTTAGCTCTATTGGGGTTTCTAAATTCAAAATTATTTAATTTCTACTTTAAGAGCGTATCACCTTCAATCAGAGGAGGATATTACAGATTTTTTAGTCAGTATCTCGAAAAAATACCAGTATGTCAAAAATTAAATGATACCCATATTTCTCGTAAATCTTTAGAACAACAAACAAAAGTTATTGAGTTAAACAATCTAGACAAGAAATTCCAAAGGCTAATACATCGAAAATTTGAGATAGATAAATTATCAAAGAATCTACAAATTTGGTACACCTTAACCTTTGCTGAATTTATAAAGGAACTTAAAAAGAAAAAGATAAAACTAGGACTAGCAGAAGAAGCAGAATGGGAAGATTACTTTGAAGCGGAAAAAGCAAAGGCGCAAGAAATACAAGCCGTTATTGATAAAACGGACAAGGAGATAGATCAGATGGTATATGCTTTGTATGGATTGACTGAAGAGGAGATTGGGATTGTTGAGAATAGTTAAAATGTCATTGCGGAATTAACATTACTATGAGAAAGCTACACATCAAATAAATTGAGTGTAAAACAATTCAGGGGCATTTTCTTGAAATTGATCGGATCACTTGCAGTGGTCCGATCAAGCTGCACGTTTCATCGGACCACTGTAAGTGATCCGATGAATAAATTTACCGCCCCAACTTTGTTATACACTCATTTAAATTCAATTTATATGAAGCAGCTTTCTGTCTTAATCATCACACTCCTATTTTTTTCCTGTCAAAAAAATGAAGAATTACAAGAAAATATTCTTGCTGATTATATAGAATTGAATAATACATTAGAACAAGCTGACCTCATTGCCTGTGCAGGTGGCAAAGAAGATGGTTTATTCGGAGTAGCTTCAGAACCTACATCTGTATTTTTCTATCCAATTGAGGGGGCAACAGATTTTCGATATTTTGAGGCAGAAAATATTGCAGACTCGCTAGATTTTTCAAAATATGTAGCTAAAGATTTAAGTAGTGAACCCATCTTCAATGGCTACTTATGGAAATTTAATAATGTGCCTTTTGCAGGGGAACGAATGGGCGTAGTCACGTATAAAACGCCGGGAAAATTTCATACCTGTACGCCTATCAGACAAAAAACAACAATTAAACCAACAGAGGTGAATCCCAATTTGGGTGAGATACTTACTAATGGAACGACGCCCACTTTTACTTGGGAGGATGGATTGATAAAGGAGAGTGTTATTTATTTTCAAGTTATTTCAGATGAGGATGATAATTTGATTTCTGGTACCTATACTTTTGAAAAGCAATTTACTTTTTATGATTTAGAAAATGTAGTTTTGAATATTACCGATACTACTTCCTTGCCTGTGTTAGCACCTAATAAAGATTATACATTTACAATGATGGGAGTGAGTGAAGATAATTGGGTCAATTTATTGATCCAGAAAGAATTTACTACCAATTAGATTCAAACAATACACTACTAGACAAAAATAATAGAACCATTAATAGACAAAAGAGTCTGTAATAACAAAACTATTGCAAAGGTAGCTCAAAAAGAGTATTTTTATTGTTCCTACAAAACTAAATTCTAGTTTAAAGCAGTAAATGACAAGGATACACTATATAATATTAGGATTAGTACTTCTATTTGTGCAAGTAGTTATTGCACAAGACGAGCCTACCTCTTATTCTCCATTGACAGAATTTCCAACACCAGTAGTGGATGTATATAATGCCTTTCGGATAAATACATCAGGATATGAGTTTTCTCCCAGTTATTACAAAGAAGGAATTGTGTTTGTGTCTACTCAGCCAGACGAAGGGAAAGATAATGCTGCCAATACCCCATTTTTTGAATTGTACTATGCTATTTTAGATGAGGATGGAATGCCTAATCGGTCGAAACCATTTTCTGCTACGGTCAATACTCAAAGGCATGAGGGGCAAGCTACCTTTAATCAATCGGGAGATCTTATTTATTATACGAGTAACAGCGAATTGAAAAATGACAGAAGTCAATATGCGATGAAAATCTACGAGGCAAGGAAACAAGGCGAAGACTGGCAGCATATTGTAGATTTACCTTTTAATAGTGAAGCTTATTCCAATAGACATCCATCTATTTCTGCTGATGGAAAATATTTATACTTCGCTTCTGATATGCCTGGGGGCTATGGGGGGACGGATATTTACGTGGTAGAAAAAAAAGGAACACAATGGGGGATTCCAAGAAATTTAGGGGATCAGATCAATACATCTGAGAATGATGCTTTTCCATTTATTCATAATAGCGACCATTTGTTTTTCTCCTCTAAAGGACATGGTGGAGTAGGGGATTACGATATTTTTGTAGTAGATATTTCTGGCGGGATACCAGGGCCTGTAATGCACTTAAATAGTTCTTTTAATTCGCCGCAAGCAGATATCGGATTTATTCTGAATAAAGAAGGTACAAAAGGATTTTTTGCATCAGACAGGGCCGAAGGTTTTGGTAATGATGATATTTATTTATTTGAAAGTGCAAGCAGTTTATTTACCGAGAAGGAACTCGTAAAGGAGCAAATAGGTACCACCACTACTACTGAAATAATTGCCAGTAGACCTATTGTAGAAGAGGCCATTACAACACACCCAGCAGAACTTATCGTATCAGAAAAAATTACTGCCACAGCACCAATAACGCTACCTAAAGATACAGTGGTTCAGATAATAACAGAAGAGGTAATAGAAAAACCAATGATTGCTATAGAGGATTTAATTGTGGAATCAAAAGAAACTAATATAGCAGAAGCAATCAATTGTAGTACCTTACAAGGACAAGCATTCTCTCAAAATGGAAGCCCAATTGCTCAAGGAACTGTGACCATTCGATCTAGTAAAGGAGGAATCCCTTTGGCATTGGAGACGAATCAAGATGGTGCCTTCGAAGTTTGTTTACCTTTTGATTGTCAGTATATTATAATGGTAGAAAAAAATGGCTATCAAATGAAAGATCGCCTAATAACGATTAATAATGAGCCAATAACTAAACAAGAATTGCGCTTAAATATTAACAATTACTCTCCACCTGTAGCTAGTATTCCAACCACTAATTTAGAAGATCAGTTAGTAGTTGGTTCTATCATTGAATTAAATCCAATTTATTACGATTTGGAGAATGGTACGGTGAACGCAAATAATACGGCGGAGCTAGATGCTTTAGCACAAATGATGCGGAAATATAGAAGTATTGAAATCGAATTGATAGATCATACGGACGCAAGAGGAGAGGATTATTATAACCAACAATTATCTCAGACTAGGATCAGTATCGCTAAAAACTATTTAGTTCAGCAAGGTCGTATCGTACCTAGAAGGATCAATGCTATTGCTATGGGCGAACAACAAATTAGAAACCGTTGCATCAATAATACGCCTTGTTCAGATGAAGAGCATCAGTATAATCGTAGAACGGAAGTTCGAATTATTCGTATAGTAGAGGCAGAACAGGTATGGTTTGATGGAGGGAAATTGTAGATTAATTGAGCATAAAATAAATGGGAACATCATTCATTATGTAAATCGTTGCTCTTGCTTTTCCTATAAATTATATGTCATCCAAAAAGACTAGTACCTTTTCAAAAAGAAGTTTTTTCTGATTTTCAAATCTCAGTTGATCTATTTTATCTGTGTTGACGGCCCGTAGTAAGTCGTTTTTTTCAGCAATCAGTAAGCGTAGTTTATTAGGAAATTTAGGGGTAGTCTCTTTTCGGTAATAGCATTCCATAATCTTTAGGGCTAAGTCTAAGCCACCATGCTCAATGGCTTTCTTTGAGGACTCCTTAGTAATCAATAAATTGCTGCTTTTGTCACTAATACTATCGCAATGGATATACCTAGGGGTAGCTCTAAATTTATTTCCTGTAAAGATATTCGAGATCACTTTCCATTTTCTACTACTCGCTTCTTTCGTTAAAATATATTGCTGGTCATTATTCGCTTCATAGATATACTCACACTCTTGAGAATAGCAACCAAACCAGTCTAATTTCCAATATTCTTTTGTAGATACAAATGCTTGATTATTACGAATAGAATCTATTAGAATATCACCAATAAGAAAAGCTTTGGACGAATTAGGATTGTTATTAATGATCCAGCAATGTCCTGTGCGGCCTTTTAAAATATCTATAATTTCGAGATAGGCAGAGCTGCCATCTTGATAATACGCTTTTAAAGTATCTATATAAGGCTCATAATTGGGAATCGCTTTAAAAGAAGCAAATTGATATTGTATAGATTGATTTATCGTTGATTTAATGGAAAGTGAATCTTCCTTCGTATCGAATTGTTGGGTAGTCTTGGAAGGCAGAGGGAGAGTAGGATTTAATATGGTATAAAGAGAATAGCTACCTAATAGAAATAAACTACCAATAAATAGTAATAAGACCGAGTGATTTTTTGACTTCTTTTTAATATTTTCCTCTATATAATGACCATAGGTAGGGTAGTCATAGTATTGCGCAAACATATTTCTTGTTTCGTCACTTCCAGACTGTCCATCTTTGAAAATTCTACGAATAGTTGCATGGGAAATAGTCTTTCCTATTTTGCTATGCATTTTAACAGAAAAGAGGGTAGTATCTGATTTACTCCATAGGGCAGGAGCTTTTTCTTCTGGCAGTTCTCTGCTTAGTCGTACAGAGATGTGTTTCCAATATTTCCCAATAACACTCATGAATAGACTATTTCATTAGGTTTTATTAAAAGAAATGGTTCTGAAACGGTTTTGAAACGCTTAGAAATGTAAAGGTACTTGATTAGAATTAGTCTTTTGACGTAATTTGTGTTATTGAAATAATAGTATTACTATTTCCTCCAAAAAGTCAAGTGAATGTACATAGACACTTCTTTAAACTTTAAAAGTAGAGGTTTTTCCGAGTATTCCTTTATTTGATTATAAAGTTATCTGAGAGAGTGTGCACACTATTAGACACTGATATAGAGCAGAGAGTAGAGTTGTAATATTTAAAAACTGATTTTATCGTTTTAATAATGAAATCTAATTTTATTTATTAAGCTCACCTCTTTGTTTTTGACTATGAAGTTATTCAGTACACTGTAAAGTACGTGGTTAAAATTCAGAAAACTTAGTTTACAGACTATTCAGGTAGTTAAAAGAAAAATAATCTGTACAACCTTGCTTCCTTCCTTTTACTCTTGTTTCCTTCCTTTTTTGTTAAAAGCCCTTGTCTCTTTAAACTACATCCTTAAACAACTTCTATATGTAAATTAGGCATCATAATAGGGTAGTCTAATACTCACTTTCTTTAAAAAAAGCAGAAAAAATTTGGAATTATCAACAAAAGGGTGTTACATTTGTAGTGTACTAGTTATCTAATACACTAATTTATCAATCAAAACGAAACTATAAATTTTAAAAAACCAATAATGATAGATATACAAAACGTACAGTTTGGTTATCGGAGAAGGCATCAACTCTTTAAAGATTTGACCTTACAAATTCCTACAGGAAACATATATGGTTTATTGGGTCGGAACGGTGCAGGGAAAACTACCTTATTAAAACTAATTAGTGGTTTAGTGTTTCCCAAAGGAGGAGATATATCTGTGATGGGCTACCAGCCAATGGATCGGCTGCCTACTTTTTTATCCGATGTGTTTTTTGTACCAGAGGAACCGCACATACCCGAAATGCGGATTTCAAGATATGAAAGCACCTATGCCCCTTTTTATCCAAAATTTGATCATGCGCAGTTTCAACAGTATTTAGCCGATTTTGAAATTAGTGGTGATCAAAAAATGACGGGCTTATCCTATGGTCAAAAAAAGAAAGTGATTATGGGATTCGGCTTAGCTTCTAATTGTCGATTGTTAATTTTAGATGAACCGACCAATGGTTTAGATATTCCATCTAAAAGTTTATTCAGAAAATTACTAGCAGGCGCAATCAACGATGATCGAGCATTTATTATTTCTACCCATCAGGTACGGGATATGGGAAATTTAATTGATCCGATTATAGTCTTAGACGCAGGCAAAATTATTTTTCAAGAGTCTGTAGAATCAATTGCTAAGCGACTGAATTTTGAATTAAGTCATAGTCTCGCCGAGCCAGAAGATGCCTTTTATGCGGAGCGAGTGCCAGGAGGCTACTTGGCAATTTATGAGAATAAAGATGGAGAAGAGACGGAAGTGGATATTGAGGTTTTGTTTAATGCAATTGTTTCTAAGCGAGAACAAATTCAGGTACTTTTTAAAACAGTCTAAACAACAGTAGGTATGTGGACAAATTAAGGCAATAATTTCACCACATAGGTACATAGGGCACATAGTTCAGAAGCCTATGTGTTCTATGTACCTATGTGGTAAAAAACATCCTAATTGTGTTTTTATTTTGTTCAATGATTTATTACAAAAAATAAAACAATGGAAACCAACTCTAATTTTTCTATACAACGAATCGGCTATTTGATTCGAAAAGACATTTGGGAAAGTCGTAAAATAGCAGGTATTATCGGAACGGCAGTCTTTGGATTATTTCTTATGATTTTTATGTCCTTTTCTAAAAGGGCAACTCAAACGCCACATGAAGTATTATATCCAATGCTCTTATTTATTGGCGGATTTATTTTTACCAGTATTATTTTTAGAGAGTTATATACAAAGGCGAGAGGACAATTTTACCTGACCTTACCAGCATCCAATTTTGAGAAATTTTCTAGTAAATGGTTAATCTCTGCTATACTCTATCCAATAGCGATCACCATTTTTTATTGGTTGTTTTCCATCATTGCAAATGCTATTTATACCTATTGGAATGGTGAATCACTAGTAGGATTTATGACAGATTGGATGGGGGCGTTAAAAGATTTAATTCCAATTTATATAGTTACTCAAGCCATCTTTTTTCTAGGAGCAATCACCTTTACGAAGTATAATATTTTTAAAACGTTCTTCAGTTTGTTCGCACTAGGTATGTTCCTGATGCTTGTTTTTGGATTCCTCTTCCGATTTGTCATGTGGGATTATTTTAGTGGAATGGCCTTTAATCCAGAATTTAATGGGCTGCAATTGGAGACAAGTAGTTCTGTTCAAGTTTTTGTACAGGACTATGTATTGGATGCTATTAAATATCTGTTCTGGTTAGGCTTTGCGCCTTTTTTATTATTGGTTAGTTATTTTAAATTGAAAGAGCGAGAAATATGAAATTTACCAAACCTAAAGCCATCTATATGCAAATTGCAGATTATATAAGTGACAATATTTTGGAAGCTAAACTGAAAGAAGGAGATCGTATTCCATCTGTCCGAGAAATGGCATCCCAGGTAGAAGTCAATCCAAATACCGTAGCAAGAACGTATTCTTACTTGCAAGAAAAGGAAGTTATCTTCAATAAGAGAGGGGTGGGATATTTTATAGCGGAAGATGCGGTAGAAAAAACTAGAGCCTTGAAAAAAGATGCTTTCCTAAAACAGTATTTACCTGATTTTTTAAAGATGATAAAGTTGCTAGATTTGAATTTAGAAGATATTGAAAAGTTGGCAAAGTAACATTCATCTTTAAATAACTCTAAAGAAATTAATTATGAAAACAGAACGATCAACTTATTCCGTTTATCTTTTGGTAATTTTTACCTGCCTCTTATTTGTAGCAACAATCAAATTGAGCATGGGAGAAGTAGGAATGCAAATCTTAGGCATGGAACCAATACCTGAATTAGAAGAACAAAAAATAGTAAAAGAGGAAGTAGTGATATGGAGTTCCTTTCAAACTAAGTTATAAATAAAACAATATGAAAACCAGTAATAAATTATTAACAGCGGCACTAGCCTTAGTTATACTAACAGGATTAATTTCAATGGTCACTTTAAGAACCTCTTTGGTGCCACGTGGTATAGGCGATGGAGATCAATTAATCAGCGGGAGTGGCCCTATGCAGAAAAAGCAATTAGAAGTAGCTTCTTTCTCTAAATTATTAGCCACAGATGGACTGTCGTTCACGCTAGTAGCAGGAGAAGAATTTGTAGAAGTAGAAGCAGAAGAAAACCTGTTAGCATACTTTGAGACAGCTGTCAATGGAGATAGATTAGAGATCAAAATAAAGGAAGGGTACACCCTTAACCCTTCTTCCGATCAACAAGTAAAAGTGATCGTGGGATATGAAAGTTTGCATAATATTAGAGCGAATGCTGCTGCCAGCGTGTATAGTCAAGATACGCTTTTTGCAGAGTCTTTAAGTTTAAACGCAACTAGTGCTAGTAGTATAAATATAAATGCAGTTACTAAAAATTTAGATTTGAATGCGAATAGTGGGGGGCAAATTGTTTTAGCAGGTAGCACTTCTTTTATAAAAGGAAATGCAAATAGTGGTGGCACGATCAAAGCAGAAGAGGTAACTAGTATTACTGGAGATGTTAAAGCGAACAGCGGCGGACAAGTCAATATATTTGTACAAGATTATTTAAAAGCTTCTGCGAATAGTGGTGGTAGTATTGGATATAAAGGTGACCCTAAAGTGGATCAACGATCTAATAGTGGCGGGAATATTTATAGGAGATAGGGAAGATGTTATGTACGTTTACTAAACTTCAAAAGTTTAGTAAACGTATATTAAAAATCCATTATCATTTCTTTTTCACAGCCATCACCTCCACGCGTTCTTGAAAAGTAACCGTCAACGCATCCAAATCCAAGGCACATAAATACCCCATACCTTTATAGGTAAAGCAACAACCCCCATCAATATTGATGACAGGTATTTCTTCTAATTTTGACAAACTTTTAATTATTTTTTTTCGGTAGAGTGGGGTATGACCATGCACAATAACTCGATCTCCCAGCCATTCTTTATCAATCGTTGTTTGCCAATCTCTAATCCAAATCATACTCTTTGTATCTGCTAATGGATTATTAGTTTTAAAAGACAAACCCGCATGGACTAATATATAGCCTTCGATTTCAAGAAAAACATTTAGTTCTTCCATCCATTCAATATACTCTTCTGGAATATCAGCGACATGTTGTACGCCAAAACTTCTTAATGCCTCAGGGTAGGCCCGATAAAATGATTCTCTTGGATGATATTCATCCAATAACATTTGTTCGTGGTTGCCGAGTAAACAATGGACAGTGTGCCCTGATTCTTGTAAATACCATATATGGTCGATCACTCCTTTGCTATT
>CAKZUM010000539.1 GCA_937921525.1 uncultured Saprospiraceae bacterium | reverse complement strand
AGAGAATTGGTTACGTTTTTTGCGAGTAAATTGGAAATAAGCTTTTTGGGAAATTCTTTTGCATTACTACTTTGTAAAAGTTTACAAAAACAAAATTTTTAAACTAGCTGACAAGTTTATCTAAACCACAAAAGTAGTTGACAATTTCACCACATAGATACATAGGTCATATAGTGTGACGTATGCTATGTGACCTATGTACCTATGTGGTAAAATACAACCCTAGCTTTGTTTTATCAAGCTGCCTCATTCTTAAATTTGTGGTTAAAATCAAGGTTGTGGCTTTGCCTCCATATGTCGTTTGTGGTTCAAAAAAATGTACCTATGCGTTTAGATAAAATCCTAATGTTGTTTTTTAGACAAGCTCTTATTTTTGTCCAGTCCCTATTTGAAAATCTAAATAATAATAAGACAACTGCTCTTTTTGCGCTTTTTCTTTTTCAATATTCCTATCAAATAATCGGTTTAAGTTATTCCCTGCCAAGTCTTCAAGTACTGCTTTTATTTGGATCTGATAAGCACTTACTTTCCAACTCTCAGATGGTCGGAACTGCCATGCCGTATCATCTTTTTGTAAGACGATTTCCCCTTTTACCATTTCCCCACTCTTCGTTTGTATACTCAAAGAATTGGTGACGAGTGCATGATCCATACTTTCTTTAAAGTGAATAATTAGTGGATCATCAGTACCTACTTTAGGAACGATAACTTCCCAGTTTTTAGGATTAGGAATGATTCTATCTGCATCGACTACTTTTATTTTTTTAGTAAAATCATTCGCTAAAGCATATCCATTTGAATCTTTCCAATTTTTCGAGATAGATAAAGTATATGTATTTCCTTTTTCTAAAACTACCCCTAATTTTTGATGCCTCAACAAATCTCTTTTGACTCTTCCGGGATCAAACCATAAGGTTAGTCTAGTACGGTCTTCATTCCAGAGTAAAGGTTTTAATTCCAAAAAGGGGGAACCGATTATTTCTCCATTCTCATCAGTCAATTGCAAATATTGATAGGCATCTCCATCGCTCATTGGCGCAGAAAAATAGAGATACATTTTCAAAATATTCTCTGGCAATTCTTTAATGCTAGGGTATATATTTGTTAAAACAGTAGGGACGTAATTTTTTTCTTGTTCTGGTTGGAATGTAAAAGGAGGTAGTTGACGATACCTTGCTTGATAGGTTAGTTTAGTATTAAAGGGAATAAGTGGACGAAAGTATATTTTATTTGCTTCTACTATCTGTTGCCCAATAATCGGTCTTGCTACATTATCGGGATCTTGTGAATATAAAAAGACTTGTAAATCTTCTTTATTTGAATGATTGGGTGGTAAGTCCTCTAGTTGTACACACCCTAGATATGGATGGCTTTTTTCAGTTATGATAGAAAAAGTTTGAGCTTGGAGACTGAAGGTGTATAAAAAAAATCCTATCATCCACGAAAAGAAGATTCTTTTCATTGCATAACTTATTTATGGTTAATCATTTTGTAAATAAATGTAGCTTAGACCTCTGGTCTGAGTAGATGAATACTGCTCAGACCAGAGGTCTAAGCTACGTTTTAAATAATTGTCTAAAAAATTATAACCAACGGTTATTCTGCGTATACAAGTCTAAATCGCCATTCCCTTTTCGTTGCAACATCAAAAACTGGCTATCCGATAATTTATCCAATTGTTGTACATTAACAAATGGTAAACTAATAAAATCTATACCAGCCGTACCAGACCTTTCTGCTACTTTTTCTGATAAGGATTCTTCAAAATTAGCCACATCATCGATGGCAATTTTCATCACTGCTCTGGAAGAGTTAGCCATTAATAAATACGCTTTACCTTCCTTCTCCATATGGATAATATCTAATGGAACATTCCAGTTACCTAGTTCTGCAACCGTCTGTCCTTTAGTATGAGCACCTGGCTTTATTTGATTCATTGGAAAAACAACTAAAGGCGTACAAGTATAAGCAGCAACCAAATTGGCCTCCCCTTCAATGTTAACAGGCAAGAAGGCTTTGATAGGTGCATGTGTCTCATACTTTCCATGTGCTGCATGGTAAATTTCTAAAGAAGCATGCATTTGCTCTGTCTTAAAAGGAAAAGGAATACTTCTAAAGGTAGAGGCAAATTCTTCGTTTGATAAACCAGATACCATTACTTTTCCCTCAAAATAATTTAAGTCTGTAATGGCAGATACTCGCATACTGTTTCCTCTTCGATCTTTTTTAGCGGCATCCACTGGGTTGCTTATATTAATGGCAGAATGGCTAACGGCAGTTAAAGGCACATGCTGAATAGTAGTACCCTCCGTTTTTAATAAAACAGGTGTACCATTACTGTGGTGTACTGCAAAATAAATCATTTTCGATATAGGATTAACCGCCATATCGTGGATCGTAATTTCATCAGCAGTTGTGCCTAGTAAGGTAGCAATTTGTTGGTCTACTTTAGCCATTTTTATTTGCTTAGGCGCATCCGCAGCTACATTATCTTTAGTATCAATAGCTACCACCGTTGCATTCTTGGAATCCCCTATGAATAAGATTCCTTCAGGACCAAAAGAGATCGCATTGATAGATTGTATTGCTGGGTCTCCCATAACAAAGTCCGCAGTTAACGGAGAAGAATCATTAGTTGCTCCTAAAGTAAAAGAAAGCAAACAAGCAAATAAAAAGATAGAAGTCTTGATTTTTTTCATTTTATAGATTGTTATTCTTAGAAATATTGGACAAATTTTTAACAAGTTTTATCCCTTAATAGTTGACAATTAATTACTATTTGTTTTGCTATTGAAGTCGCTATTCTTTATTCGGTAGACCGACTTGGCTTTTGACCAGAGGTAAAAAGAGAGGTATTTCATTTGACGATAGACGAGGTCAAATAATTTTTTAGCATAAAAACTATTGAGAAATAATGTATTATAAATTTAACTAAATATTTAAAAGTACGCTAATAAAGTTGCTGTTTTGTCATATTCCAAACGCTATGTTGGAGCTAAACTAGCATAATCGTATTTTTTATAAAATTTTATTGCGTTCATTAAAATGGGAGACGTATTTCATTTGCAAATAAAGATATTTTACCCATTTTTTAATCTGCCTAACCAATTGCTACTTTCTATCCTTTTTTATGCCTCCAATCAAAATGCGGAAACTGAAAAATTTTAAGTAGAAAGATTTTACCCCTTACTTAGTGTGTTTTTTACAATAATCCATCATTTCTTCCTTACTTTAAGTAAATTTGCGGTAACTGCACTAAGTAACGACTAAATAATAACATCCGCATTTATGGCTGCCAAATATAAAACTATACTGCGTTGGAAAGCCTCGTCGATGCTGGGCATCGCCTACGTTTTCCGCCTTGTCTAGTTTTATATTTGACTACCCAAAATGGGGAACTTATTTTTTACTCGTTACTAA